>CAJXTM010000030.1 GCA_913061385.1 uncultured Rhodopirellula sp.
AGATCAGCCTCGGTCTCGTGGGCTCGGAGATGTGTATAAGAGACAGCAGTGACTCTCCGAGCCGAGAGCAAGTCGTATGCGATCGTGTGATTCGATGTGACTACGTAGCAGACGAGCCGATCGTGACTCACGAATTGGCCTGCCAAACCAACGATGCAACAAACGCACGGCATGCACCCTGAAAACTGGGACAGAAAGAGATCCTTTGAAAGTACAGGAAAGCACGGGCCACTGTAAAGACGAACCGCTGCAAGATGAGCTAAACCGAATGAAATTCGATCTCGACCATCACACCGCGGGGCCCAGCATTGAGCACGCAAGCGTCACCCAAAGGAACACGTTTCTGCCAGTTACTATGAATATGGCCGCATACAACCAGCTTCGGTTGCTTCGCCTGCACAGCATCACGAATTGCACGACTGCCACGAATCTGTCCACTGCTGTCGTGGTCCACTGTATCCAATGGGGGCGAATGCACCACCAGCACTCCCTCATGCTTACAACCTGCCAGCAGTTGCTCGGCTTCATCCTCTGAAAAATCGTAGCTCCAATCGCCGAAGGGAGTCACAGGAATCCCTCCGCCAACTCCCCAAAATTCTATCCCCGCGAGATTGCAACTAGTCCCGTGCAACACTTTGGCAGTTTCCCAGCCCGTCACCTGCACCGCAGTTTCCAATTCTGTCGCCGATTCTCCGTTTCCCGGGACGAGAACCGCTGGTTTGGTAATGTCTGCCAAGATTTGAATTGTGTCTTCCACGCCCTCTCGGCGTGTTGCGAAGTCGCCCGCTCCAATCACGATATCCGCACCGCTGGCAAGCTCGACTATTTTTCTTGCTGCAACGACGTCGCGGTGCAGGTCACTAAAGCATAAAAATTTCACGTGCTTGTTCTCATAAAAACACTCCTAAATTCTAACATCGAAATGCGGGTAAATAGAGGCGGCTGACCGGAACTTCGGCCACATACCCCCCAGAGCTTCGATGCAGCAAACGCCATCCGTTTGCAATTCCGTTATATTTAAGAGCATGAAACCGTGGCGATTCAACGCCAAAACCTTACACGCCATGTCTTTGAGTGATTAAATTTGCGAGTATACAGCGGCCTCATTCGCGCCAACAGCGATTGGCACCTTCCAGTTGGCGTTGGCCCGTTAATGCGGACCGCATGCTACTTAAACACTCACGTATGGTGACGTCTTTCATGTCAGGTTCATCAAATGACCCCACCGATTTCCGTCGGCCGATGATTCTGGTTTGTGCCATTGTGCTGCTGACAACTTATGCGGTCATTGTCTGGTACGAAGGTCAACGAGGCGGCTACAAAATGCTTGCCAACGCCACTGGTCGCGTTGGTCTTGTGATGGCCGCCCTCTGGATCGCATGGCCAAATCTGCGTCGCCCCATCAATTGGCTGCCCCCAGGAATCGCTGTTGCCGGTGTGATCGCTATCGGCGTGATTGCCGCTCGCCCCGCATTGGCCATCGTCGCAATTCCTGCAGTTGGAACTCTGCTGGCCTTGGCCACGGTCGTTCGCGGTCTGAAACGTTAGCCGTGTGACAGTTGGTAGGCCTCAGCAGGTTTGGCAAAGCAGGGGCAACCAATTAACCGTGTTTCCATCTATAAACGCGATTACTAAATCAGCCGCAACGTTATCGGATAGCGATAGTTTTTCCCTGACCAGACTTGAAGTGGGGCAATGATTCCGAATACGACTTGCATCACAGGTGCGATGAACAGCAGGGGAAAACCAAAACCACACGTCAACATCCCCACACCAAGCATAGCGATCGAGAAAATGAACAATGAAATTTGAAAGTTCAATGCTTCTTTTGCTTGGTCGCCCACGAAAGTAGACGTTTCACGACACATCAGATAAATCACCAGTGGGCCAAGAAAACCCAAGAATCCTGCGGTAAACATCCCGATCAATCCGGAGGCGTGCGCGAGCGTCGCTAAAGTACGATCGTCAAAACCGGTTTGGCTGCTGGTTTGTGGCAGTCCAGATTGATGACTCAACGGCGGTGGAATTTGTCGTTCAGTTGATCTTCCAGCCGCTGGATCGTTGGAGTGGCTCTCCGGCTCTGATTGCTGATCAGGTTGCTGGGTTGGAATCTTCATTAAATTAGAACAGGCTGGGCATTTGGCTTTTTTTCCTTCACTGGCCGCAGGGACCTCAAGCTCGTTACCGCACTGCGGACACTTGAATCGTATGACCATCAAAACACTTCTTAGTTGTAAATTTTGCGACAGCGCAGAGTTTTCGCTTGAGACTATACAAAGGCAGGACGTCAAATCAGTGAACCGAGGCACGACAAAAATGAGCTCACAGGAGGCCTGATGTTTTGTGATTCGTCAGTGGCTATGAAATATTGGAAACAAACACTGGAAACAAACTCGGTGCAGCACATAAGAACGGCAATCACCGTCTATTTCCTAAATTTGCGTTGGGACAATTCTTTGCGAGCCTAAGAAGCTGAAGCTCAGATTTAATGGCCAAGAGCTTACTTCACACAACACTTCCCATAGATGGTACCGGGATCTTGCCGGCTACTCATGCTCAACTGGGTAAGGTGCGTCAACATTACGGATCCCATGGGTCGGACTGTTCCATCAATCATCAAAACAAGTGACTTTTCAATCACAACCAACTCAATCTGTCGTTCAACCGGCCGTGAATACAGGTTTTCCCTTGCTTTTCGGGCATAGTAAACCCCAAGTCGTTGATGAAACGTGAATCGTGAAACTAACAAAAGGCATTCTTTTTACTCGTCGCAATCGCAATCAGCGACAAAATCCGAAAAAACCTACCTTGCCTACCTTGTTCTTGCCGAAACAAGCAATAACACCGGTCTGGTAATACCATTTTGAAGAGCAAAGCTGCCACCCGCGGTAGCTGATCCCAACATGCATCGTGCGTACGGATTTTCAAAAGGACACGGGCCCAGAGTGAATCAGGACTGCAGGGAGGCATTTCGATGCGACGCAAATATTTCGGATTGGCGATTGCCGCGATCGCTACTTTCGGGCCAATGCAGGCCTGGGGTGGGGACCGTGAGATCGCCGAACAGATCATCAAACGACTGAAGAGCAACCGAGACTCGGGAGCTCTCAAGGAATTCACCCTCGACATGAAAGTCGACGAGGGTGTTGTTCTCTTCCGCGGGAGTGTCGCCAAAGACGCTCAGAAACAACTTGTACTTGGGACCGCCAAAGGTATTGACGGAGTGACCAAGGTCAAGGATGAGGTCAAGATAGTGACCGCTGCCCCCATGATGGCCGTCAAGGCTCCCGTGGCAAAGCCCGATCTTGCTGACCTTCCCGCACCGGCTCCCGAGGTCGTTAAGACCAAGCCGGAAAGTAAAGTTGCTGAGCTACAACCCAGCAGCAAAAAGGCAAGCAAATTGGCTTCGAAACCCGCCCCGGCGGCGGTAGCCAAGGCAAAGCCGAATCCTTTTTCCTTCAAGCAGGCACTATCGGCAAAGCGAACACAGGCTCAACCTGTCGTTCCTGGCAAAATCCTCCCGGTCAGCGCTGCTGAACCACAGGACGATGCTGAAGTCGTTTCCGCAGTGGTGAGTGCTCTTAGGAACGCGAAAGCGAAGGGCGAATTGGTTGGTTTCGGTGTTGATGTTCGCAGTAACAATGGTGTGCTGCAACTGACCGGGCGGGCTAGTTCATCCCAGCAGCGTGACAAAATTTTGAAGATCGCTGCCAATGTGGTCGGTGTCGCTGGCGTTCGCGAGGCAATCGCGATCCCAAGTGCCGCACCAGCCCTGGCAGCGGCATCGCCAAGGCTACCTGAGCCCCCTTCCTTGCAGGAAGTAGCTCTGGCTCCAGTAGCTGTTGATCCCGTTAGTCGGCCCAGCCGGCTTGCGTCCAACCGGACGTCTGCAGCACCCGTTGCTGCTCCCGTTCAGTCGCCTGTCATGACCACACCGTACCGGGCACAAGCAGGCCCAGTCGGAGCGATGCCCGTGAGTGCTGCCACTCCAATGCAGGGTCAGCCAGTTCCTATGGCTCCCTATGCTGCGGTTGGTGCTCCACGATACGACTCGCCAAACATGCCAAACTATGCATGGCCTGGCTACGCAGCCTACCCAAACTACGCTGCACTAACGTATCCACAGCAGTACAGCCCTTCGGCATGGCCTTACATCGGCCCGTTCTACCCGTATCCACAGGTACCAATGGGGTGGAGAAAGATCAGCCTCGAATGGGATGACGGCTGGTGGTTCCTTGACTTCACCGATCGCTGAGCCGATCAGAACGGAAGACAGCTGTAGCAGCATTGACAGCCCACTCCGAAAATCATGCGACCCGCGTGGCCTTGGCACGCGGGTTTTTTTGTACCAAGTTTTTTTAGCGACGACATCGAAAACGGCCGGTTCCATTCACAGGAACATGGTGAGAAACAATCGCAAGTTTCACGCCGGCGAACATCGATACACGCTAGCTTGGCACCTAGATAAGAGAGATGGTCAGCTGCGTGGAATGCGATTTCCTAGCTAATCTGACTGGTTTTTCGATTCTTCGGAATTATCCGCAAGATCGGCATAAGTTCACACGATACTACTGGTAAGCAAGGCGTCTGTTCTGTTCACATTGATGAGAAGTCATAGTTCAGACGTGAAGGTAACGAACCACGGAAGGTTGCTCGGATGACCAGCTCGAATCCCCATCGCGACGGAAACGTAATGGCCGCGACAGGCATGAAGCGAAACCACAATAGTGCGTTTCGAAACATTACACTCAGTACGTTGGCACTTCTAGCGATCGCGTCTAGCGGTTGCTACGGAGTGAACTACGGCTACAACCTCGGGTTTCTCGGATTCCCGATGCCAGTCAGCCCGTATTTCCAGCACAAGCAAGAGGAAAAATTCTGGAAGCAGGAACGGTACAATCGAGTGCCGATTCTCGGTCCCACAACCTCAGGCGGGCCGATCGTCGCTTTGGATCCACCTAGTGACGACGAGATCATGCACGCCTTGGAAACAGCTCGTCCTGTTCAGGGTGGCATTCCGCTGCTTTGGGAAAAGCAACGCAACAACGTGCGAATCATCAAAGAGAAGATCGCCGACTACATGGATCCACCGCGTTTCTATCCTCTGATAGGACCTGCTCAGTTGCACCATGCCCACTACAAGTGCACGATCTACTTCGACGAAGAAACGATCATCGGCTATCCCGTTCCACACACGCTGGAAGATCGTGAAGCGATCGAAGTAGTCTACATCGATCACAATCACTTCCATATGGTCGGTGATGTCGAGCCATACACGACTCCGAATCTGTAAGCCTTGCCTTCACTGCAGGTTCGAATAACGACTTCGGTCAAGCATTATCCATGACGCCAGCCCTCAACGGCTGGCGTTTTTTTTTGCAATCTTGGCTCCTCCGACAATAAGCCCTTTGCGATAGCGGTCGATTCCGACCCTCTGAACGTGCTCAAACGCAAGTATTTGCGTTAATTCACATATTTACAGAAGGTGGTTTCAGTGCCAAAAGTCAGCCAGCCGAGACAATCACCCTGATTGTTTTCCTGATTTGAGATCTGTATTTCTCGCCCACCATCTGGAATCAGCCTCCTCAATCAGACATGGTGGGGGGCCTGCACTAATCCTTCCCGGTGTTCTTATTTAGCTTTTCAGTCGTCAATCTCCCCAACCAGATTCTCAGGCATGCTTGTTTTTGACGCCCACCTCGACCTCAGTCTAAATGCGCTGCAATACAACCGAGACTTACGACTCGGTGTTCCGGAAATCCGCGAGGGAGAAAGAGGGATGTCCGACCTAGCTGGTCGCGGCTGTGGCACGGTTGCCTTTCCAGAAATGCGTAACGCAGGGATTGGCGTTTGTGTGGCTACGCTACTGGCTGGATGCATGAAACCGGCAGGCCCTGTGGGGATGTGGAATTCACCACCACAAGCATGGGCGATGACTCAAGGTCAGCTGGCATGGTACCGAGCCATGGAAGCAGATCAGCAACTGAGCCCCATTCGCAATCAGCAGGAACTGGAAACACACTTGGACCGTTGGTCCCGCGACTCGAACACGACACCGATCGGATACATCCTTAGCTTAGAGGGTGCCGACTCGCTACGAACTCTTGACGACTTGGCATCTGCCTATGATCAAGGCTTGCGTGCGCTTGGTCCAGCGCACTATGGCATCGGTCGCTACGCAATGGGGCACGACCAATGCGGACCGCTCTCCCCCGCAGGTCGAGAACTCCTTTGCGAAATGGACCAACTGGGGATGATTCTGGACGTGACTCATCTGGCAGAGGATACATTTTGGGATGCCCTCGAAATCTATGAGGGTCCCGTTTGGGCCAGTCATCACAATTGCCGTGCATTGGTAGACGACCCCAGACAACTTAGCGATCGACAAATCATTGCATTAGCGGAACGCAACGCGGTGATCGGAGTCGCTCTTGATGTCTGGATGGTAGTGCCAGAATGGAAGCGAGGCATAAGCAAACCATGCGAAACCTCGGATGCAAATCTAAATGGGTTGGCAAATCACGTTGACCACATGTGCCAACTTCTCAGCACAAACGCACACACAGGAATTGGTACGGACTTGGATGGGGGCTTTGGAACAGAACAGACACCTGCTGATCTTGATACCATTGCTGACCTGAATCACTTTCAAAAAATATTGCAGGGCAGAGGATACGATGACACTGCATTGTCAGCTATCTGCCATGGCAACTTTCTCGCCTTACTGAAAAATGCGTGGACCTGATCAAATGAAGCCAGAGTTTTGCATGCCTCGTGGGATTGAAAACTGCCTCTCTCCGGGCATCCTGATTGATGCCGACTGCGTAGCGGGCAATATTCAAAAGATGCTCTCAACTGTTGCAGGCGACACCTCGCGGTTGCGACCTCATGTGAAAACACACAAGATGGCCAACGTGATTCGCATGCAAGTAAATTCAGGCATCAAGAAATTCAAAGCAGCCACCGTCAGTGAAGCGAATATGATCGCGCAGAATGGTGGTCAGGATGTCTTGCTGGCATATCAACCCGTTGGTCCGAACATCCCGCTATTGACCACGCTGATTCAGAAGTACCCAGACATCTCATTTGCCACGATTGTTGATCACAAAGACACGGTCAATCAACTCGCAAGTCAAATGCGGCATGCGGGCCTAAATCTCCGGGTTTTGATTGACGTTGATTGCGGCATGCATCGCACAGGGATTCCTTTCGGGAACTCATTGCACAGACTTCGTGAGCAGATCGAAAAGCAGATTGGGCTCGAGTACGCCGGATTGCACGTGTACGATGGTCATTTGCATCAACCCGCTGTCGAAACTCGGCAATACGAGACGGAAAAAATCATCCAGCAAGTAGTGGCCTACGATCAAGAACACACCGCAGTGAATGTCGTAGGAGGCGGATCACCGACATTCAATTTCTGGGCCGAGTCAACTTCATGGGAATGTTCGCCGGGCACAACTTTGCTTTGGGACATGGGCTACGCCACTGCCTTCTCTGAACTGCCTTATGAAATTTCAGTCGCCCTATTAACAAGAGTCATCAGCAAACCTGGCAAGAACCTGTTTTGCGTGGATTGCGGATACAAAGCAGTCGCGTCTGAAATGCCACTGAAGAATCGCCTTACCGTGATCGGCATGGACGATGTGGAAATCATTAGCCACAGTGAAGAACATATGGTCCTCACGAGTTCAAAGGCCGAAACACTGCAACTCGGACAACCATTGTTGACATTCCCACGTCATGTTTGCCCCACGATGGCGTTGCACGATGACGCCGCGATCATACGCCAAGGCGAGGTCCACTCTGAGAGGTGGACCGTCACAGCACGTAATCGCCCCCTCATCCAAAGTTAACCCTATTTCTCTGATTTGGTTGCTGGCAGCAACCAGCACTTAGGAAGCGACCCTGCCTGCTCGTGATTCACCGAATGCACGAACACTGGCCGGCTGACAAGTGCCTGCCACCTCTGCACACGAGTGTACTTGCAAATAAAATTTGCCCCAGCAACAGAAAAATCGGGGTCACCTTACACAATGGACCTGAGCGTGCTTTACATTGTGCGATGACCGCTCCAAAAACTGCACTCTGAATGGTGAGGCTCAATGGTTCAGGAACATGACCCGCCGGTAGATCCGGTATTCAAAAGCTCTCTACGTGAACTCAAGTGGATCTTTGTGATCTGGCTGGTTCACTTCGTGTGGGTCGTCGGATACTGCTATGCATTTGGTTACCCGCCCCCAGAAACTCCGCTAACCACAGTGATCGGCATGCCGTCATGGGTGTTCTGGGGAGTGTTCGTGCCTTGGATCGTCGCCACTCTGGTCACCGGCTGGTTTGCGCTGACTCAGATCGAGGACCATGTACTGCCGGATTGCACATCTGCTCCGGAAGCAATCAAAGCAGAGAGAACAGAAGGAACGAATCATGAGTGAGGGTTCGACAGCCGCTCTATTGACCTTTGCTGGATACACGATTTCCGTTTTTGCATTGGCGATTTTGTCAAATCGTGTCGGCAAGGGGAAAGATTTTGTCAGCGAGTATTTTTTAGGTAGTCGTGGCTTTGGAGTCTGGGCATTCGCGTTGACCTTCGCAGCTACCAATGCATCAGGTGGTTCTTTCACGGGATTCCCAGCTTTAATCTACACCCATGGATGGACGCTGGCACTTTGGATCGCCGCGTACATGGTAATGCCGTTGGTCTCGATGGCGTTGATTGGCAAACGCATGAATCAGATCGCTCGTAAAACGAATGCACTGACAATTCCGGAAGTGCTTCGAGCACGCTTCGATAGCCCAGCCGTGGGTCTGGTGGCGACTTCGCTTTTGATTTTCTTCATGTTCTTTTATCTGCTCGCCCAGTTCAAAGCGGGCGGCATCATCCTCAGCACTTTGTTTGCCGACGAACCACTCTTCCAATCTGCTGTCTCGTTTGTCAGTCAAACGACCACGAACATCCCTTGGGTCAATCAAGCCGAACCTGACTATCTGGTCTGTCTGATTGTGTTTGCCGCGGCGGTAATCATCTATGTCGTATACGGGGGATTCCGAGCGGTAGTTTGGACCGATGTGATGCAGGGAATTGTCATGTTCCTGGGAGTGATCCTGATGTTGGGCATGGCCTTATGGCAGGTAGGTGGACTGGAAGTCGCAACCCGAAAACTTGCGAAAATGATTCCCCCAGAACATGGCATGGCTGTTCTTTCAACCGGTTCGACAGCAGAATCCGACCAAACGTTCGCCAAAGGAATCTGGTTATTTGACTCGGGAAATGTATTCCGCCTCGGAGAATCAGCCACGCTTACGAAGGGAAAATTTTCGACCGAACCAGTCAAAATCTTGAAAATCATAACACCTTTCGAAGTTGAAGAACTGAATGCGAAGCGAATTTCTGGCAAGATCCCTGACCCCGAGCTACGTGTAAACGTAACCGAAGCCGAGCCCTACAAATACGGCGCAGGACAAACAGGAAATTACGTCAGCAACCCCGGGCCTGATTCGGGTAACCAGCTTGGTTTTCTTGCCATTGGCACCGCCATCAGCTTTTTCATTTTCTGGCCTTTCGCAGCAACCGGGCAGCCCAGCAATATGGTGCGTCTTCTGTCCTTCAAAGACACTCGCACACTTCGATATTCGATTGTCACTGTCGCTATCTATTACTCAATCATCTACTTTGCATTGATCATCATATTTTGTTGCGCACGAGTTTTGATGCCTGGCATGGAAATAACCCCCGATCAAACCATGCCTGCTTTTGCAGCCCAACTGACTCGTGACGCAGGGATTCCATGGTTGGCCGGCCTGCTTGTAGCCGCACCATTTGCTGCTGTCATGTCGAGCGTTGACAGTTTTCTGCTGGTTGTTTCCTCAGCAGTGGTTAGAGACATCTATCAACAGCATGTTGATCGCAATGCTCCCGAGAAGATGATCAAAATTTTAAGCTATAGCGTCACCGTCATCGTGGGCGTCCTAGCTGTACTAGCTGTGCTTAACCCACCCCAGTACCTCCAGGACTTAATCGTTTTTGCAACTGGTGGACTGGCAGCATGCTTCTTGATCCCCATGCTGCTCAGTCTGTATTGGCCTCGTATGACCAGTAATGCAACGATCGCGGCAATGCTTGGCGGGACGGGAATGCACTTGGGTCTTACTTGCTATGGATACTGGGAAAACCAAACATTTCGAGCCTACTCATTTCTTGGGGTAAATCCCTTCATCTGGGACCTGGTTGGATCACTTGGCATCGCCCTGGTTGTGATTGCATTGGGTCCCAAACCCAATCGCGACCTCGTTTTGAAGTTCTTTCACGACACCTCCGCGAACAGAACCTGACCCAGCAGCTCCTCACCCCATAAGTCCCGATTCCGTCAATGGTGGGCTAACGCATAGACGACATCACAAAACCTCGCCCACAGCAGAAGGTGCAAGGCAGCAGAAGGTGCAAGGCAGTAGAAGGTGCAAGCGAGTGGGGTTACGACTGTGTGTGTAATCAGCAGCGATGCTGATGGGTTGCATCTTCGGATCAGACGAGCCGTATCCGTGGATGGCTCCTGAATGAAGGTGGATCATTCCCGAAGAAAAACAGAAACTTCGATTCAAAATGATCTGCGGCGGGGCGTTGAGAGTGATCCGTGATTTGGCCGGCAATTTCGAGGTACTGGCCCAAAATCCATTCATCGGCTGAAAACAGCACGAATTCGGTTTCAGAGTCTCTCCCCCCATGCGGCAGCTTGGTTCTCGATGGCACGCGATCACGATGGCTCGCGATCACGATGGCACTCGATCACGATGGCTCGATGGCCAGCCGAGCCGCTGCCCAAATCCCCCGCATTCTTACGATGAAAACAGCCCAATCTGACACGAAATTCTAAATTTGAGCTCAAGGCGTTTTTACCTGTCCGTGACAGCGAACGTAAATCCACTAGACTTATGAGTTATGACAGACAAACCACCGACCGACCCCGACGCAAAATCTTTGGAATCTACTGTGGAATCTACCGTGGAACCATCGAAAACCGCTGTATCTGACGACTCATCTGCCCTAGGAGCCCCCAGCAGAGCCATCCGCCCTCACGGGCTGGATGGGGGCAGAATTCTGGCTGCTGCTGCTGCACGAGTTGCAATCGACAACAACGGCCAGCAGGTAATGATCCTTGATGTCTCCGGCCAATCAGCTGAATTTGACTTCTTTGTGCTGGCCACGGGTACAAGCCGTCGGCAGTTACATGCGATCAGTGAACAAATCGATGATGAGCTCGAAAAAAATCTCGGAGACCGTCGACTCGGAATCGAGGGGTATGACGAGAGCCGTTGGATCGTACTTGACTATGGCAGCGTTGTGATTCACTTGTTTGATGACGAGACGCGTGATTATTACGATCTCGAATCGCTTTGGGCCGATGGAAAATCGATTCCCCTCGCCGAACTTGGTCTCGATTCCGGCAAAGAATGAATTTTCAACGATTGGCCCGTCCGTAGAAGCCGACCGCAAATTGCTACGGTGCCAAGAGTCGCGTCGGTGAGTCATGCGGTGCACTCCGCACCTCTGGCATGCGACCATCGGCGTCAACATCCCGACTCTTGAAATCAAATACACGTCATGCACGTTCCTCATCTTCTGCAGCAGCGTTTTATGGACGCCCTCGGGGAGTTCACGGATCACCCTGAGCGATATGCTTCCATGATCCGGGCAACGTCAGATCCAAAACATGGTGACTACCAGGCAAACTGCGCAATGCCGCTGGCGAAGCAGTCGGACGAGGGCAAGAACCCGCGAGAAATCGCCGCCATGCTGGTTGCAAAGCTCAAACTTGATGACCTTTGCGCCCCCCCCGAGATTGCCGGCCCGGGCTTCATAAATCTGAAACTGAAAGACCGCTTCCTGAGCGACTCACTGGCGGAGATGGTGGGTGATGACCGTTGTGGGGTAACACAAGTCGAGGCCGACAAGTCGATCGTGATCGATTTTTCGTCACCAAACGTAGCCAAGCCGATGCACGTGGGTCATATCCGCAGCACGGTCATCGGCGACTCGATGGCTCGCACATTGAGATTCCTTGGCTACCCGGTTGTTACCGATAATCATCTTGGTGACTGGGGAACACAGTTCGGAATTATCATTTACGGCTACAAACATTTTGGTGACCCGAAGGTCGTGGAATCAGACCCTGTCTCTTATACACATCTCCGAGCCCACGAGACCGAGGCTGATCTCG
>CAJXTM010000031.1 GCA_913061385.1 uncultured Rhodopirellula sp.
TGCTGATTCCATAAAGTGGTTGATGGAATTGCGTACCTCAGAGAACCTCAAGATTGCTCTCGCCCCGTCCCACTTGCCACAGGACTCCGTCATTCTGAGTGATTTAATCCGGTCCCTTGGTAATACGATGGCAATCTTTTATGCATGGCAGTACGGGATGGGCTGTATGGAGAAGCTTCCCAAATCACGCGAATTACTGCAGATGCCGGGTCGGGGTCGGCTTAATTTTGTGCCCCTACTTGCCGCCTTGAAAGAGATCAAATTCAGTGGCTGGACGGAAATCTTCATGCATCCTGTTCCACGGGGACTCCCGATTCTCGATAGCACAGCGGCCGTGACCGCAGAAATCAATCGATCACGCTCGTACCTTTCCGCATGCCTAAAAAGCATTGAAGACCAATCCGACTCACGCGACTCCGCATCCGCAGGACCCCTCGGGGGCAAACCAAATATGACTGACGATAAGAAACAGACCCAGAAAATCATTTTTGACGATTACAACAAGCTGAATCAACGTGAAGCCTATGTGATTCTGAACCAGGGAACGGAACCAGCCGGCCCCGGGGGCTACACGATGACCAAGGACCCTGGAACTTACATTTGCCGCCAATGCAATGCTCAGCTCTATAAGGCGGAGAGCAAATTTGAAAGTCATTGTGGATGGCCGAGTTTTGATGATGAGATCGAGGGTGCCGTGACCCGTCGTGTCGATGTTGACGGCTATCGGGTCGAAATCGTCTGCAGCAATTGCAAGGGACATTTGGGACATGTGTTCGAGGGAGAACGGATGACGGCCAAAAACACCCGGCACTGCGTCAACTCAATCTCGATGAAATTCATCAAAAAGGGTTTAGAGCTGCCCGCGAAAATCGTCAAGAAAAAAGACTGATCGGATCTTCGAATCGGTAAATCAGCCGCCTCATCCCGTAAATCTCGAACTATGATTGGATCATAACCTTGAAACTCTCACAGTCCCTGCCTTGAATGAGCCCCCGTGACCCGCATTCTGATAACTGCGTTTGAGCCCTACGATCGCTGGCCAGCCAACTCAAGTTGGCTGGCACTGACGGATCTGACGCGTTGGTACGACGGAGATGCGGAAATCATCACTCGACGGTATCCGGTCGACCTGAGCCGAATGAGCGAGAACCTTCGCAAGGATCTACAGGCAAACTTTGACTTTGCAATCCACCTCGGGCAGTCCCCCGGCACAACTCTGATCAAGCTGGAATCGGTCGGTTTGAATGTGCGAAGCAACGGCTCACCACTCATTGACAACGCTCCCGAAGCTTATCGTTCCAAGCTGCCTTTGGACCGTTGCCACCGTGCTCTAATCGCCGCAGGAATCCCAAGCCAAGTTTCTCATCACGCTGGAACCTATCTCTGCAATGCTGCCTTGTACCTCAGTCAGCACTACTGCCAATCCTACGGATTGAGAACCCAGAGCCTCTTCTTGCATATCCCACTTGCTCCCGCCCAAGCAGCTGCTGACAAGGGCACGCCGGCAAGCATGAGCACGCCGATGGCGAGCGCAGCAGTCGCCATGGTCATCCAACAACTACGAGCGGATACCACGTAGGAGAATCAAGAACACACCCAATCAAATAAAAAAACGCCAGCGATTTACTCGCTGGCGTTTCGTTCATTTAACGGAAGTTCCGAAGCTTACTGCTGATCAGGATTGAAACCTGTCTGACGCACTTCTTCCTCTTCCTGAATGATGATTCGCGGTGTCACCATAAGCATCAGGCTTTGAGCCTCACGACCAGTGGAAACGTTGCGGAACAGACGACTCAGGTAGGGAATTTTCCCAAGCACAGGAATACCACGCTCAGAGCGACCCTCACGCAGACGCTTGATACCACCAAGAAGGATCGTACCACCGTCAGGAACACTGACTGTTGTACTGACCGTCGTGAAAGCGAACTGTGGCAACTGGACCGTCGATCCTTCGATGACGTCCTGTGTTTCCTGTTCATCACTTTCGTTGATCGTACCGTCGTTGTTGGTATCAGCTTCCTGTCGGCTGCCACTTTGAGTGGTGCGACGCCCCTCATAAGTGAAGGTGTTGACCTTACCGATCTGGCTAAAGAAGGGAACTAGTGTCAGCCGTACAAATCGCTTGTCATTACTGACAATACCTTGCACGTTGAGCTGTGTACCCTCATTGAGAACCACGATGACTGGTTGCTGTGCGACAGCAAAGTCACCGACGACCGGCGTAATACTCGTCACAAAAGGAACCTGAGTCTGGTCACTGATCGTCGCCAGTTGGCCATCAAAGAGGGTTACCTTTGGTGCCTGCATCACGTTGTTACGGTTATCTGCCTGAGCAGCCTGCAGGAAGAAGAACGCCTCAATGTCGCTCAAGATCGCAAAGCCGATCGTTGAAGCATTCACAACAGTTTCGGCACCAAAGGGTGGTGACAATCCAAAACTCTGATTATTGAGCGTAATATCCAAGTCAGGTGTGGGCAAACCAGAAGCACCATCCCACCCAATCACGACACTTGGGCCGCCAGTGTCATTGGGAAGCTGCGTGACGTTGTCATCAAACTGAACCTGAAAGTCGACGCCGATCTGCTCAGCGAAGGTATCAGATAGTGTGATGAACCGAACCTCAATGGTGATTTGCAAGTTCTGTAGTCGTCGCAACGACTCAAGCAAGTCAGCAATCTGGTCATGAACATCACTGGTGGTGCTGATCACGAGACTGAGATTCTGAGGATAGGGAGACATCGAACTGGGACCACCCAGTGCCTCCCAGGTATCAGGAACAATCGTCGTTTGGATCAGATCCATCAAACTTGCGAAGTCAGCAAACGATCCACCACCAGCAGCACCGCCACCCATGGAAGGATTATTCATTCCGAATCCGCCTTGGGAACCCATTGGGTTGTACTGCCCAAGCACATTTGAATTCATTCCTCCAGCACCACGAGCCATCCCGTTTCCGAGATCAGTCATGGAAACCGGCATCACCTGCACATTTGCTTGAGGGTTGGTCATCTGATAGGCCGCTCGCAGAGCACCCGCCAAACCATCTTCATAGCTGGTGGTGAAATTTGGAATCGGCGTTACCAGATCGGTCACACGGTAAGTCCGTGGATAAACCTTTGAGCGTTTTGCTTCGAGACTGGTGATCGACAACACATCGTTCTCGATCACATATGTCAGTTCCAAGCTGTTGAGGATCAGATTGAGAGCACTCTTCAGCTTGATGCTGCTCGGAAGCTGCAACGTGACGGGAGTATCTGTGGTCACACGAACGGTATTAAGCGCCCGCATGTCCAGTACCATGGGTACCCCTGTCACAGCTGACAATTCATCAATGACTTCGCCGAGTGGACGATTCGCATATTTGATACTGACCTCTGTGATCAGCTTCTTCTGAATTTCCTGCTCTGCTGAACTCAACCGGCTCTCACCATTATTCGCATTCTGCAGACGTACTCGCGACAGGGCTTCCCAATCACGAGCATCTGGCATGGTCAATGGCAGTTCCGGATCAATCGCGACTGACGAGCGGTCGACATCAATCATGGTGTCAAGGAACGCAAGTTCCTTTCTATCCCGGACATCCTGATCGATCATCAAGCGTGTTCCCATCCGGCTGGTGTGGAACATGCTGACAGCAATCGGGTCGTCAGGTTTCAATTCCTGAACCTGCTTCGCGATGATTTCTGCTTCCTGGTAGCGTCGATCTTTGATCAGTTCGTTGAACGACCGAACCAAAGACGAAACTTCCTCGTCAATCACCAAATTCTTGGCTTGCTCTGTCGCCATCTCAGCACGGACCGCATCGTTCTGCAGCTCGAGATCAATTTTGGCTCGGTTCGCCTGGATGTACTGCTTCTGATCACGGATAGCTCGATCAACCATCATGGCCATCGAACGCTTGCCTTGATCACCGAGCTCGGAACCATCAACCCTTCGTCGCAATCTCTCCAACTCATCGAGAGCATCAAGAGGAGCGGTTTCCTTGATCTGCTCAGCTTTGGCCAACTCGGCCGTCACTTCACGGAACAAGCGTCGGGTACGATCTTGCTCTGCCAATTCAGCCCGCTGAATCGAATTCATCTCTTCGGGCGGTGTGCTCGTCTGAGAAGTAATGCGTTTGGGCTGTAGCAAAGTCAGCTTGTCTTTCAACTGATTGCGTTCGGCCAAAGTCAAATCTGACTCGTGGCTCCAAGCTTCGCGAAACTTAGTTCGTGCCGCAGCCGTGTCGCCACGCCCGAGAGCATCAAGCCCTTCAGCGAAGCTCTGCTGGGCATGATTGGGACCAGTCGCTTGCTGCCCGGCCAAAGGAGCAACTGCCTGAACCGGCTTTACTCCAGAGTTGATCGGGAGTGTCCCGCTCGCGGCAGGCTGGGTGTTGAATGGTGCCTGAGCAACATTTCCAAGCTCACCGGCTTCTGCCATGGCAAGTGCTGCCCGGACAGGACTGACGGTAGGCCCGGGTGTGGCGGCCTGATTTGCCAATGGTTCTGCTCCCGAAGTCAAGCGAACTCCGCTCCTTCGAGCTGCAGACTCCGCGTCGAGCAGTAACTGCCAGACACGGGGTTCGCCCGGAGCAAAGTCCTTCTCTGGAACATTAAGTGCCTCGGCTTGCCTTGCGATCGCTACCGCAGTCGGTATATCTCCGCGATCCAAAGAGGCCCTGCCGATGGCAACCAACCGCAATGCTTCCTGCTTGCGAGTGGCGACGTTGGCAGCAGCGGAAGGGGAACCCCCTAACGGCTGGGCGTTGGCAATCCTTGCAAGTGGTTGTGCTGGCGGCTTTGGCGGCAACGAGAGCAATGCCCCATCAATGCCAATCGCAAGCAACTGGGCACGAAGCTTGCCAACTTCGTCTGCTATCTGAGGCAGATTACCCGACATCGCCGTGACCCGGCGGTAAGACTGAACTGCCGTATGGTAGTCCTTTTTAATGAGTGCCGTTCGCACACCTGCTAACAACTGCTGCGCCGACGCGAGGGTCGGTTGCGGCGTTGCCTGAGGTATGGCAGTGGGCGTAACAGATGGAGGCCCGCTATCGGTGGGCATCTGAATCTGAGCTGACACGTCTGCAGTTAGCATTAGCCAGGTTGCGGCTAAGCATGCAAGACGGGGACCGTGTGCGGGTACGAGACGGATCAACGCGACACTCCTTCTTCGCGGTGAGACTTTCAATTAGTCATTTCAGGATCACAGCTAGTCCACCGCCCAAAACGTTTGAATCCAAATCAGATTCTCGCGTCCAGACAACTTCCTTCGCTGCAGTCCATCATTAGGCTGATCGGTTCAGCCGGTCATTCCTTGTCACACATCACAACCAATTTGCAACCAATCCTTGGTGCAACCCACAATATCAGTGCGGGATTCGGGTGTGATGGATCGAGGTTTGAAATGGGAATAGTGCTTTTTAAGCATGGCTGTCAATACGGATTGGGATTTCTTTTAAAACTTTTCTTTTCAAGACACAACTTTGAAAGCAAAAAAAATCGGCCGCCTTTCAGCGACCGATGTACTCTTGGATCAAACGGTGCTGCATTCGCAGCAGACTCGTATTCTAACCTGCAACTGCTTGCTCACGTTCTCTCTTTTCCGCAGCCGTGCGATAGTCCACTACATCCCACATCAGACCCGTGGCCCGCATCAGACGAATCGCCTGCCAAGTGATGTCAAATTCCCACCATTTGTGTCCGTGCTTGGCCATACGAGGATAAGCGTGGTGATTGTTGTGCCAGCCTTCACCGTAAGCAACGACGGCTACCAATGGATTGTTGCGGCTGTCATCCGTTGTTTCATAGTTTCGGTACCCAAACATGTGGGAAGCACTGTTGACCAACCATGTTGCATGCAGCACCAGCACTAGGCGTACAAACATCCCCCAAACGAGCAACGACCACGCCATGGGAAGACCACCCGTCCAGTAACCCACTGCGAACAGGATCCCACCAACAGCAATGTGAGCAGGCAGGAACAGAAAATCCATCCAACGCATCCCGCGTTCCTTGTACAAGTCTGGTGCCCAACGCTCGAGATATGCTTTTCGATCGCCATTGTGCGTGTGGTAGGCCAACCATGACATATGGCTCCACCAGCCGCCATCGTTCGGCGTGTGCGGATCACCTTCCTGATCACTGCACGCATGGTGCTTACGATGGTCAGCGACCCAATCCAAGGGTGAGCCTTCACCTGCAAGCATTCCAATGGTCGCGAACGTGTAACGCACCCAACCATAAGTTTTCATGCCGGTGTGAGTCAGTAAACGGTGAAAGCCGAGGCAAATCCCCAAGCTACCCGTGACCCAGTGCAGAACCAACATGACCGCCAAACCGGTCCAGGTGAAAGTGAATGCTGCAAAGGCGAATACGACGAGGTGGGCGAAACTAAGCCATCCGAGCGCCCAAAAGCTGAGGTTGCTGGTTCGTTTCCGATCCTCAGTGGTCGGCCCCACATCCTTCTTCTTTTTCGGTTCGCCAGCGGACTCAGAGGGTCGAGGCCCGCGGGCTGTGTTTTGTGGGGGTGCAACGACGGTCGACATACGGTACTCCTGGAAAAAAAACGACCACTCGACGTTCCTTAGTCGAACAGCGTGTAGGAAGTGTATCGGAACCAAGTCAAAACTCTGTCACCGAAACAGCAACCCTGTGTAACAGAGCTGTAAAATTCCGCTCTCTTCGTTCAAACCGCAGCTTTCTGAGGGGACAACCGCGGCGTTTTGTAGCAGCATCGGGTCCCAAACCCTAGATCGAGCTGAAACCGGTGCATTGCTAGCCAAAGATGAAGGCTTTCACCTTCACATTTATTTCGGAAACTCATCCCATGGACTGGGCTTTGGCCATCGCCTCTTCCGCCTTGGTAATGTACTGCTGATCCTCTGTACCTGCCCACGCACGTTGATAAGTCACACTCAGCGCAGTGAAATTGAAGGAATCAGTGGGCTCCAACTCACATGCTTTTTCAGCATGTTGAATCGCAAGGTCGTGTTGCCCCGTTTTGGTGTACACACGAGCCAAAGCAAGGTGTGCCAGAACAAAGGAAACATCTTCCTCAACAATGCCGGTCAACCCAGCGATCGCTTCGTCGAAGTTCTCAGCATCGATCTCTTTTTCTACATCATTATATCGGGCGTACAAGTCGCTCATGGATCACTCTCATTCAGGATTTGGAAAAGCCCCATCCAAACTGGCTGGGGCTTTGATATTCCAAGATGTTTTCATACTCAGGTGCGGCGACGAATCGCGTTCGCACCGCACAAACCACTCTTTCACCAGAGGAGCCTGGCGAATTTCACGCGTTTTTCAGATCAACCATTTCTCAAAGCAGCCTGTGCGGCAGCCAAGCGAGCGATGGGCACACGGAACGGGCTACAGCTGACGTAGTCCAACCCAACACGATGACAAAAATCGATCGAATCTGGATCACCACCATGCTCACCACAGATACCAACTTTCAGCCCCTTCTTAACGCTACGACCTTTCTTGACTCCCATGTCAACAAGTTGCCCAACACCGGTTTGGTCAAGCGACTGGAATGGGTCAACATACAAGATGTCCTGCGACAGGTAATCCGGCAGGAACGTGTTAATGTCGTCACGGCTGTAACCGAACGTCATTTGAGTCAGGTCGTTAGTACCGAAACTGAAGAAGTCAGCAAATTCAGCCACTTCATCAGCAGTCAACGCAGCGCGAGGAATCTCGATCATGGTCCCGATCGTGATATCAAGTTTGCCTGAGTACTTCTTGGCAGTCTTCGTCGCATCGATCGTTTCTTCCACTTTTGCTCGGAGCATTTTCAGCTCGGAGGCGGTCCCAACCAATGGAATCATGATCTCTGGATGTGCCTTGATACTTTTCTTGGCACAGTTGATTGCAGCTTCAACGATAGCCCGAACCTGCATTTCCAGAATTTCCGGATAGGTAACACTCAACCGGCAACCACGATGACCGAGCATCGGGTTAGCTTCGTGCAATGCTTCGGCTCGCTTGACGATTTCAGAAGGCTTGACGCCCAACTCTTTCGCCATTGTTTTCTGAGCTGCCGATTCGTGTGGCAGAAATTCGTGCAATGGTGGGTCAAGCAAACGAACAGTCACAGGAAGACCATTCATCGCCTTGAAGATGCCTTCAAAGTCTTTCCGTTGGAACGGGAGAAGTTTCTTTAGAGCGGCACGACGATCCTTCTCTGTTTCGGCAAGAATCATAGCTCGCATGTGGATGATGCGATCGGCCTCGAAGAACATATGCTCCGTTCGGCAAAGGCCAATTCCCTTTGCTCCAAACTCACGAGCTCGCTTGCTGTCCGCAGGCGAGTCCGCATTGGTTCGCACGTCGAGGGTCCGATACTCGTCAGCCCATTTCATCAATTTGGCAAAATCGCCAGACAGCTTGGGCTCCTGTGTATCCACTTCACCTGCCATCACTTCGCCGGTCGTACCATCAAGGCTGATCAAGTCTTTGACGCCAAAGGTTCGACCGTCGACTTTGATCTTCTTGCTCTTTTCATTGATGTCGATATCGCCTGCACCGGCAACACAACATTTACCCCAACCACGTGCAACCACAGCAGCATGACTGGTCATACCACCGGTGCTTGTAAGAATTCCGGCGGCAGCGTTCATGCCGTCGACGTCTTCCGGGCTGGTTTCTTTTCGAACAAGAATCACGTTCTCACCAGCTTCAGCTCGCTCTCGTGCCTCTTCAGCACTGAATGCGAGCCGACCAACCGATGCACCCGGGGAAGCGGGCAGACCACGCGTCAGCACATCAGCAGCATTCCGAGCTGTCGGCTTGAAACTCGGTAGCAACAACTGAGTCAGGTCATTTGGTGGAACGCGCAGAACAGCTTCCTTCTGGTCAATCAATCCTTCCTTGACCATGTCACACGCGGTCTTAACCGCAGCGACACCCGTTCGTTTTCCAGTTCGAGTTTGCAGCATGTACAATGTGCCACGCTCAATCGTGAACTCGATGTCCTGCATTTCACAATAGTGATCTTCAAGAACTTTCTTGATCGCCAACAGTTCTTTGTAGACCGCGCGATTCCACTTTGTCATCTCAGCAACTGGTTGTGGCGTACGGATACCCGCCACCACATCTTCACCCTGAGCATTGATCAGGAATTCACCAAAGAATTTGTTCTCACCCGTATTAGGATTACGAGTGAAGGCCACCCCCGTACCGGAGTCGTCTCCCATATTGCCGTACACCATCGACTGAACGTTGACGGCGGTTCCACGCAAACCTCGAATTCCTTCAATTTCGCGATATCGCACAGCCCTTGCCGTGTTCCATGACCCGAACACAGCCATGATCGACAATTCCAACTGCTTCAGGGGACTTTGCGGGAAAGCCTGCCCTGTGTGTTTTTTGTAAACAGCTTTGTAATCTTCGCAAAGCTGCTTCAAGCCTTCTGCCGGCACCTCGGTGTCATCGGTCACCTTGTACTTCTTCTTGACCTTGTTGAATGCAGTCTCGAAGACGTGATGGTCCATCCCCATCACAACATCGCCAAACATGTTGATCAATCGGCGATAAGCGTCGTATGCGAAACGCTCGTTCTTGGTAGCCTTGGCTAAGCCCTTTGTTGCACTGTCGTTCAATCCCAGGTTCAGGATCGTGTTCATCATGCCGGGCATGCTGACAGCAGCACCGCTACGAACACTAACCAGCAGTGGATTGGCATCATCGCCAAACTTTTTCCCAAGCTCTTTCTCAAGCAGCACCACGGCCTTGTTGACCTGATCCATCAAACCCGATGGCAATTTTTCGCCGGATTTGTAAAAGGAATCACATACTTCGGTAGTGATGGTGAAGCCTGGAGGAACGGGCAATCCGATGGAAGTCATTTCCGCCAGATTGGTGCCTTTTCCACCAAGAAGAATTTTGCTTTTGCCTTTACCTTCGGTCTTTTTCTTGCCGAAGTAATAAACCATTTTTTGTGTGGCCATGGTTGCTCTCTGAAGAAGCCTTGAACTGTGTGTTACGTTTCGTTTGGGACCAACACGTGCGATGGGCTTCCAATCTCCGAAAAGCGAGCGAACTCTGAGCGAGAGATCTTTCGATCTTCACATCAAAGGTGTTCACCAAGCGGAGATTCGGGCTAGGCGTCGCGATCGCACTAAAACTAGGAGAGAGAGTGCGAGTGTATGTGCGCGACGAACAGCAAAGGATGTGACAGAAATGTCACCTCAACGGCCCAAAAACACGTCAATTACCGCCTAAATGTATTTGCAGACAAGCGTTGGGTCAATGACGAGACACGGCAACATTACATCTCGAACCATCTTGTCTCGCATCTTCACATTTTGAGGGGGCGAAGCCCCCACTAAACCACGTTTTCTGCTGCAACGTTTCACATTGCCGACAACCTAACGAAGTCAGAAAGTTCGGAATCGAGTGGGGCTGACAGGAATTGAACCTGCACTCCCGAAGGAACTGGATCCTAAATCCAGCGCGTCTGCCAGTTCCGCCACAGCCCCGCGAACTCGGATTCCGAACATGCCAAAGAAGTGTACCCAACTGCACCGCCGGTTCCAGCCCGTTTCCGCTCGAACTGCAAACTTATTCCTGACAACTGTCCCACTGAGACTCGTAGAAGCATCCAAATTATCAAGAATGTCGACGACCAACACATTGCTGGACGGGTCAGTGTCGGATCACAGCGAGCCGAAAAACCGAAATTAAAACATTCGGCCTAGCATTTCAGAAAAGCATTGCCCAAAACATTCGTCAATCGCTTCCAGACCCGACAAACACGCGGTTATCTGGAGATTCGAACGCAAGATTAGTAAAAAGCGACAGGGACCTCAGGGGCAATGAGGCCCCTGTCAGTCGCACATTTGAAGCCAGGGGCAGTCGGCTTCAACGCGACATGCGCTTGAGGACAAGCCCCAAGCGTTTGAACTTATTTGACACACATCAACCGAGAGTCAATGCGAAAACAGCGAGATTGACTGCAGAACCTTAACCTCTAGGTCAGCTTCCAGCTTCGCTTGTCGCACCATCATCAGAAGTCACTGTTGGAACGACCCAAACCTTAAGGCTCGCATCGACTTCACTGTGAAGATGGACCTTAACGGTGTAAAGCCCCAACTCTTTCAGCGGACCTTCGAGTCGAATCTGGTCCTGAGCGAGTGAGAAACCTGCGGTTTTGAGGCCATCGACGATCTCCTGAGCCCCAACACTACCGTAGAGGTGCCCCTCGTCGTTGGCATTGGCTTCGATGGTGATCGACTGCTTGCCCAACTCATCTGCGAGGACCCTGTACTCACTCAGCTTCTCAAGCTCGATAGCACGAAGCTTCTCGCGATGCTTCTCTACCATCCGACGGTGATGCTCAGTGGCAACTGTCGCGAGGCCTTGAGGCAGGAGGTAATTCAGAGCGTAGCCTGCTCTAACCTCAACCAAATCGCCTTGCTTACCAAGATGCTCCACATTGTGAATCAGCAACAGCTGAATCCCGCCGTTTTCACCCTTGGGAAGTCGCTTGAACATTTGATTCGGCTTGCGCCGTGTGTTTGTCCCTGTCATCGCAGAACTCTACAGTGGATACGTTAAAAAGTGTTTGTTCAGTAAAAAAATATTGCTTGCTAGAACGGGATATCAGGATCTTCGTAGCCGGGCCCACCCCCGGTGGGCTGCGCATCCCGCTGTCCCGGACTTCCGCTCTCGATACTCGCCGGTGCATCGTTAACTACCGGAGCATCACTCACCTGCTGCGGGGGTCGGCTTCCGCCTCCACCACCGCTCCCAGGGGAGCCACCACCGAGCATTTGCATACGATCGCAAACAACTCGTAACTTACTACGTTTCTGACCCTCAGTTTCCCAAGTATCTAATTTCAACCTCCCCTCAACTAAGATCGGCGATCCTTTGCTGAGGTATTCACTTGCCACTTCCGCGGTACGGCCCCACAAAGTGACGTCGACGAAAGTTGTTTCGTCAACCCATTCGCCGGTCGCCGACTTGCGACGGTCATTAACGGCCATACCGACGTCGGTAACTGCCGTCCCACTTGGGGTGTACTTTAATTCGATGTCTCGTGTCAAATTCCCAACCAAGATAACACGATTGTAACTGGCCATAGTACCTGTCTCTTATACACATCTCCGAGCCCACGAGACCGAGGCTGATC
>CAJXTM010000032.1 GCA_913061385.1 uncultured Rhodopirellula sp.
AGATCAGCCTCGGTCTCGTGGGCTCGGAGATGTGTATAAGAGACAGACCTTGGACTGCGGGCCAGAGAAATTGCTGTTAAGGAATATTCACAGGAGAGAGAAGTAGCTGACTACACAAAGCTCTATCAAGACGTACTACAACCATGACCAGGCATTCGCTTCGCCGATCAATTCATGAACACCCAAGGGTGCACGCCGAGCACCTAAGATCGATCAGCGGGAACCACAAAACCAACCCGAAGTAGCCCTTCTGTCTTTTCACGCCAATCACCAATCATTCGGAATTGAGCAGTTTCGCCTCTAACCTACAAGCCAAATCATGACGCCATCCGATTCAAATCTACCAGACAGTCAACCAAACCCTCAGACTAAAACATCGAACACCCATGAGACTCCTAAAGGCTCGGGAACAAACTCTGTGGGTCGCGTCCAACCAGCAGACCAAACAGATCAGACACAACTCACACAATTCATTACGACGATACGCAACGCCGAGGAACAGGTTGGCGAACACATCATCCGCGCCCTTCAACATACCGACACGGTAGCGGTGATCACAACTCTGGCAATCGGACCTGACGGAAAGCAACGCGTCATCTCCGCCGCACTTAACGGCCAACGAATGCAGCAGGTCCAAGAGATACTCAACACAGCCCAGCAAGAACGCATCGAAGAAGAACCTTGTGTCGGCTTTCATTGCCTAGTCGAACCCAAAGCTATCGAAACCACCGCTATCGAAACCACCGCTATCGAAACCACAGACGCAGAGTCTCATGAGGGTGAACCCGATGCAGGATCCACACCCACTAAATGATACAAAACAACCGCTACGGGGTGACCACGATCAATTTTTCCGCAACGTGTTCACTCAAGACGGTAGTTCGACCATCGATCTGAACAGTCGTCGTTGCTGCAAATGGTGCATGCTCAATCACTTGGCCTACCGCAGACAGGTTCAAGCCTGAGTCGGTTAGAAACCGGAGAAATTCGCTTGACTGCTCAAGAACTCGCACAAGCCGAAATGCATTCCCGACAGGCCATTCAGTTAACGCGTTGCCCATGGCTGTTTCAACGGTTCCGTCACTTTTGGGAATCGGATCACCGTGCGGATCTGTTTGCGGATGGCCCAAGTAGTCATCAATACGATCCACCAAGCGATCACTGACCGCATGCTCCATATGCTCTGCCTCTTCGTGCACTTCATCCCACGACAATTCGAGCGTATGGGCTAAAAACAGTTCGATCAATCGATGTCGCCTGAGCACGCGGAGAGCAAGTTTCTTACCACTCAGTGTCAAACGGACTCCCTCGTAGGGAGCATATTCGACCAACTCCGCATCACGAAGTGTTTTCAGCATCGCCGTCACACTACCGGGAGAGACAGCCAACTGCTGCGCGATTGCACCGGTTGCTACCACTTGATTCGAAATATGACCACCCAATTGGTAAATCGCTTTGACGTAATTCTCCGTTGTCAAACTTGGCATGAGCTGAATCTCCTCTAGGTGGCAAAGCCCGCAAGTTCGGCTGCACGACGTACCCGATTGATACCTATGATGTAGGCGGCAGTACGCAGTGAGACATTGGACTGCTGCGCCATTTGCCAAACATCTTCAAACGCTTGGGTCATCGTATGATCCAGTTCCTGACGCACTCGGTCCAGCGTCCAGCGGTAATGCTGCCGATTCTGAACCCATTCAAAATAGCTGACCGTCACACCACCTGCATTCGCAAGGATATCCGGCAGCACCGTAACACCTCGCTCAGCAAGGATTTTGTCGGCGACTGGATAGATCGGGCCATTTGCTGCCTCGATAATCACCTGCGCCTTGATACGCTCAACATTCTCAGCAGTAATCACGCCTCCCAGTGCAGCGGGAATGAGAATCTGAACATCGTCCAGATACAGCAAGGCATCGATCGGCAAGTGCTCACACTCGGTGTAACCTTCCAACAACCCACCGGGATGCTCAATTTTGTGGCGTAGAACTGAGGCAATATCAAGTCCATCGGGGTGGTAATAAGTTCCCGTAATGTCGCTGACCGCGACGACAGGAAACTCCGATTCAAAAAGAAACTTGGCAGCGTGGGTTCCTACGTTGCCAAAACCCTGAATTGCAACTTTCGTGCTGGTTGGTTTAAGCCCTAGCCGTTTTGACAACTTGAAGGTTAGAGATCCCACACCACGTCCGGTCGCTTCCTCACGCCCCTTGGCTCCATACTCCTCAACTGGCTTGCCTGTGATCACAGAAGGATTGAAACCGTGGTATTTTTCCCACTGGTTACGAAACCAAGCCATCACTCGATGATCGGTACCCATGTCTGGCGCGGGTATATCAGTATCAGGTCCAACAATGTCATGAATTTGATCCACAAACGCACGCGTCAGTCTTTCCACTTCGCGAACGCTGAGTTCTGAGGGATCCACTCCAATCCCACCTTTGGCTCCACCATAGGGCAGATTCACGACTGCCGTTTTCCAGGTCATCAAACTGGCGAGTGCTCGCACTTCATCAAGATCGACTTCAGGGTGATAACGCAAACCACCTTTCATCGGGCCACGATAATTATCGTGCTGAACGCGGAATCCCACGTAATTAGCTAACTGCCCATTGTCACGTTCGATGGTCACCTGAACCTGAACCTCGCGATGCGGCATCAAAAGTGCTTCACGCAGTCGTTCGTCGATTTCGAGATGTTCAGCCGCGACATCAAAGAATTGCTGAATTGCTTCAAAGGCTCGCATGGGGATTTCCAAAAGCCACAGGTCTTAAAATAAAATGATAACACGCTGATGTGTCATTACGCACCGGTGCCATTGAATTTTAATGTCACCCACATCAATGAATTGCCAGTTTCCACCGGCCAATCTGATGATTTCCAACCAACACTGAGATTGCGTAGCCAGCAAAAAAACTCAGGCAGATTTACGTCGGGAAAAGTCGGTGTGTGCAGACGCCAGAGCGATCCAGGAGTTGATTTCTGAGCGTCGAGGATACTGGCTGCCTTGCGGCAATGGCTCGTCCCCCAAATTGGTCGCGACTAACCTAATTTCGCGATGTAATGAAGCACGCGGAGCCAGTGAAATGGATTCAGCAGATGTATACCCAGCAGCCACCAGCAACCTGGCAGCCTGCTTGCCCAACCCCTTCACCCGTACCATCAAAAAGGCCTGATTTTGCCACTGCGTGATGACCTGAGCCGTCACCTGATCAAGATTCATTCGCTCTGCAAGATCATTAGGCGAGCAGTGAAGCAGGTCTTCGAGATGGTTAACACCAACCTCGACCAACCGCTCGGTAAGGTTGGCACCAATCGACGGATCAGTGGAAATGAAATCTGCGACCCACGACTCGGTCACCTGTTGCTCGGTCACATTTTGCATTGGCTCAACCGAGATGGCACGCTGATGCCGAATCCCTTGGTTACTTCCATTCGTCCAATTCACGGATACTCTGGTTTCTGGATGAGACGCCTGATACTGCCATTGCTTTTCTTTTCGATAGATGGCGGCGACCCTGTGCACAATATCAACCTCTGCCGGCACCTGACGAATCAGTTTTCCACGACTTGCATACTCGTCGATCATCGAGACGATTTCTCTTTGCTCCCTGCGATTTCCTAGAGTCCTTTGCACCAACCTGAAAGGACCTCGAACCATTGAGGTCAAGATGGCAGGTGAATTCAATTGAGCCGGAATCATACTTCCCCTGTCACGCTCGGCTTCGTCGGCTGCCCTTTCCAACACGCGGGCCCAACCCGTAATAGCCAACCCGAATAACTCAGCCAATGATTCTCTTGCATTCAAATTCAACCCAGCCTGCGGATTATCGACTGCACTCATCAGATCATATTCGTTAAGCAGTTCGCTATAGTTGCGATTCGCATATCGCGATCCATGCAACATCGAATCCCCCAACCACCCGACTTGATTGGATAGCTGAAAAACGACTTTCATATCGCTTTGCCGCCAGATCCTGTAGATTTCAGAGTATGCCCGATAAATGCTTTGCTCGATCGGTCGGTGGAGGACTCTTTCCAGCTCACAATGCTCTGTGTGCAATGGTTGGAATGGATCCGTAAAATAATGGCTTAGGACACCTGCAGCATGGGCAGCATCAGAAAAACGATTCGTCCTCAAGTAACGCTGCATCCGGTCGTACCACTTGTGCGCCATTCGCGGTGCGCCACCCCAATAACCATCCTTGACGTGAATCACATGATTCTGGAAATCGCGAAAACGTGTATCAGGATCGGTTGCACCAGTTAGATAACGCTTATGATGTCGCAACAACACCTTCACCAAACGCCTGCCTGAAGATGTCTCGACAAGCGGCAATGCATCCAATGCAAAACAGTGGTGCGTACTGGAACAGTGCACCCCCCGTAAAATCGCCAGCAGTGAGTTTTGCAAAAACATGATCGACAGCTACAGCTTCCCTGCGAATGACACGTACGCTAACGGTGAACTGAAGCAAGGCCTCCGCGCAGTCGCAGTGTGCCTGTCAAAACTGAACGAATGCAAGATTAGTTATCTCTGCAAAATTCACCAATAGCTAATTCTTCCAGACGGGAAAGGCCCAGACGAGCCGAACTTCACCTCGGTTTCTGACGCACGATTCTGCGTGTTGCAGAGACAAGCTCAGGCACTTCGGCGGGGCGTGGATCGGGTGCAACCTGCGTGAAGTACTCGTCATCGATCCCCAATACCTGCCTGCGTTCTCGCGAGATTTCTGGATCCATGTCAAGAAAACTGCCAGAAAACTCGAAGTCCCGATCCCAAAGAATGGCATCAGCCAGATGATCGATCACCCGTTCCCATTGCTGTATATCTCCAGAAACTTCCAGCGGCAATTCCTGAAGGGAATCAAAATCTCCCTCGGCGAGGGCCACCGAATGAAATGCCGATGCGACAAGATGACGCCAACCCGGTCGCTCAACCCACCTGCGGTGCTCCGTTGACTGTGGAAAATCAACCTCGGTCGCAACGTGATCACGTATGTCCATAAAAATGGCAGCTACCGTCGCCTCTAAGGGAGCCGTAAGCCGCGGCGCATCACCTATGTCGGTCAGCAGGTGGGTTGCTGCATCATGCAGCAAAGCAATCCGCTGTGATGGCGTGAGTTGATCAAAGAGTGAAACCCCCGATTCACAAATGACGCCACCAGCGGGATCATCATCGACATGCAAATAGAGCACGTCCACCATCGTATCAATGGCTTCACGTACTAACGTTGCTTCGTCACCTTGTAGTGTTCGATCTCCGCGACTCGTGTGCCACATTGCAACGTGCCCCCTTGCCGTCCATGTCTCTTCTGCTTCTCTTGCCGCGTCAACTGCACAAGTTCGCTTTGCAGAAGAAAAACTTGATCACGATCTGTGTGCGGCACATGATAACCAACACACGTCCGAAAGTTGACGATGGAAACAGTTTTTTGGCGAGTTTAAATCGGCTCCGTTAACTGCTTATCCTGTAACGACTAAGGACGCCTAGAACTAGCCGAACCAGAAAACAGATCGTCATTTTCTCGCCGCAAAGGGCGAACACGCGGACGGCGGCGTGGTAATTCCCCGGGATCGATCTGGTTGAAATGAACATCCATCTGTGGAAACGGAATCGAAATACCCACAGAATCCAACTGCTGCTTCACTTCGCCAATTAAGCACTCTTGGGCTGACCAATAATCTGCTGCGGCAACCCAGACACGAACTTTCCATTCGACTGCGTTATCGCCCAAGCCGCTCAAAATGACAGCAATCCCGCGTCCCTCTCCCGCGATCGTCTTGGACTCCAGTGCTGCAGCCGCCTTTTCAAGTGCCAAACGTGTTTCCGGTAAATCTGCACTGTAATCAACCCCCACCACGACTTCGATTCGGCGGTGTGGATGAAACGACACGTTTTCGATCGTACCAGCAGAGATTGCCCCATTGGGCACAATGATACGCCGATTATCAGCCGTATCGATGGTCGTATTAAAGAGATCAATTTCGTTGACTTTTCCAGTGACTCCCCCAGCGGTGATCAAGTCACCCACTTTGAATGGACGAAACACGAGCATCAAAACACCTGCTGCAAAATTGCTGAGCGTTCCCTGAAATGCCAAGCCAATCGCGAAGCCGGTAGCAGCCAACATCGCAGCCAAGCCTCCCAGAGGTGCTCCCAGCTTTGATAGTACTGCCGCCGTGACACTGCCCAGAACACAATAAAAAATCAGCTTGCCGACAAACTTGCCAAGGGTCTCATCAACACGACGACAAATTGGTCGACTAATCACTTTGGACAAGTAGTGAGCGATGAGGTACCCACCAAAAACAACAGCTAACCCCAAGCCTGCATACATGACGGCCGGCCCGAGGTGCTGAGTGGCATAATCGGTCAAACCTGTGAAATCGCCTTCGCCAATCTGCAGAATGGCGATCTCAGTTGCAGCTGCAATCCCACCATCAATCAAGTCAGCCTGCTCGGTCACGCCAAGGTCCTTCCCTGTGTCTCATGAAGCACACGCGCCACCGAATGGTGCACCGCAGTCCCGTGCTCTCAACTCAACCCACGTATACGACAGTTGGCCAGTCTCAGTAAAGACGAGACCGATTCATAATGACCACTAAACGCAACCGATTTCGTGTGAAACTAATTCGAAATGATCGGCAAGTCGCTGTGTTTTTTGCCCGCGTCTACAGCAGCGTTAACGCCAGAGGCATCAGGATCCTCGTACCGTGAAACATCAAAGTGTTTTGAATAGGTTCCGAAGTCATTGAACGCATATTTCTTGGCCCACCGATACACCAGACTTCTTTCAGGTATTTCATCGCCCGGCTGAAACTGACTACGCCTTGGTGTCACCTTCTTCAACTCGTCGATCACCTCGGCGCGAACAGTCGTATCACGGGCGTTATGCTTCTCAGCCAATTCAACCAGCAAATCAGGCCGCTCCATGATCACGCATCCCCGCGTGTGTTGGGCTGTTAACTCACGAAAATCACGCAGGAACGCTGACTCGTTCATCGTCTGAGCTAACGGTTTTTCATCGTGAATCGAGTCGGTGGCCAACTGGATCACAGGACATGGTTCAATGTCTCCCCACGGTCCCACGTGATGAGTGAAACCTGTTGCGGCAGGGCAAAGAGCATTACCTGCATCATCATGATAGGCATCAATCACGATGATCGGTTTTGTAGCACGAGTATCCACGACAAACTGCCTGACACGTCGCTGCTCTTCACTTGACAATGCAAGCTGTGGATTCGGCTCGGGACCGACTGGACGATAAATGTGATACCAGCAGTACATGACCCCCATTTCGATCAGACGGTCAACCCAAGCGTTGTTAACAAGATCATCAATGTTGCTCTTGCAAACGCTGGTACAAACGCCCACCAGCAACTTATTACGCAAAGCTGCTTCCAAACCTTGCATCGTGTGGTTCAGGACTTCAGCGCGACCGCGCCGCGAGTCACTGATAATCTCAGTCCCTTCAACGCTGATCAGCGGAGTGACATTACCCAACCGCCGAAGCTCCGCAGCAACCTCATCAGTAATAAAATGTCCGTTGGTGAACACCTGAAAGTAAACATCACGGTTCGCTTCAAAGATTTTCATCAAATCTTTGTGCATGAACGGTTCACCGCCGAGGATGCCGAAAAAACTATTCCCCATGGCTTTCGCTTCAGCGATGGTTTTATTGGCAGCCTCGACCTCGATCCGATTCTGTTTCGCTCCAACATCGACCCAACAGCCCTGACAGCGCAAATTGCAGCTATTGATCACCGACATATACAAGAACGGCGGAAAGAATTCGCCTTTCTTCAAACGCCGCTTGTGTCGATGCACGCTCCACAAACCCCGGGCACCCAACGTCCACGCCGCTTTCCACAGCAAACGTTTGTCAGTCTCTTTCAGAAATCTTTGAGCAAGTCGCAAGTACATGATTCAGCAGGTTACGGGTTGGAAGAATTCAGAGGCCACGACGCAGGTTTCAGGAATTCAGTTGGCGGTCTCTGTTGGTTGAACCGTCTCCCCATTGTCCGCCCATTGTTGTGTGGAAGGAAGTCCCAGCATGTGCATGCAGAGATATTAATGCGTAAAAGCCGCCTATTTCGGCATTGAATTTGGTGCCCAAACAACATCTTCCGATCATGAGCAGGACACTGGAGGGCTAAAACGGCATTCCTCGACCTGCCCCCTTGGGGGTCTATCGGACCGAGTTCAAATAAAAAGCCGGCAGACCCCAAGGATCTGCCAGCTTTGAATTCTGCTGACGTTGTCATTTTCAAAAGACGTGTCTCACAAATCACTTACCGGCTTTTTTCTCGAAGCCTTTTCCAAATGCTTTTTCGGAAAACACGAGCTTCATGCGGGCTGCGTCATCCTTGGCGGAGGCCACTTTGTTCTTACAACCATCGCAGCAAAAACCAACTTTGGTACCAGCGATGCTCACCAAATTGCCGGCTTTGACTTTACCGCCACTGAAAGGACAACCTTTCTGGGTGTACTGATTCGTCGCGACTAACTGATGATTCGCACGTTCCGCGTACTTCTTTGTGTTTGCTGCGAACTTGCCGGCGCAACCACCACAGCAGAAGTACACCTTCGCATCTTTGTAATCTGCCGATTTTCCCGCGGTCGCTGCCTTGTTGGCTACAACACACTGGACATTTTTTAGATCTGCATCACCAGCAATCACTGTTGCGCCAGCAACAACACAAATAGCCAAAAACGTCATGAATGTCTTCATATTTCGATTCTCTAGGGGGGGATGGGATTGGCATGCCTCCTGCACCGTGTGCACGAGCATAAGCACAGCAGCACACCAAAATCAATCAGTCAGAAATTTTTTCTGCCAAAACCATCCGTAAATAGCTTCGAGCTTCCGGCTGACGCAATCCCAACTGTTCGGCAATCGCCTCTATTTTCTGACGGGCCTGCTCGATGTCCTCTTGTTTGTCGACCATGACCTCAATTTCGACGAATAACCCCAGCTCTTGGATTTGGTCAATCACCACCGCGAATGGCCCTGTCGAGTGATTGGCGGTGAAAGGGCGACGCGTTTTCTCCACCGTTGCCACCGTTTTGAAACCCAGATGCTCAAGGAGCTCTGCAGTCTGGGTGCCGTCTTTATCCCCTGGGCCCAAACACCATTCCATCTCACGCCTTGCTTTGACTGCTCCGGGCAATTTCGGCCCTTTGTAGGTGATCATTGGAACACCGCCTATGCGACGGATTCGAAAAGCCTCGTTCGTAACAGCAAAGTCACGACATGGATGGTTGTAATAGGTATCAGCGTGATGTTCTGTTGTTTGTTCTACAGCTCCGAAGGAACGCAATGCATTCTCGAATGATTCCAGATGCTGAAGATGATACTTCTGCTCAACTTCGTAGACCATGATTCAATCCTTTGGTTCATCGCTCACATGATGTGTTGTTTTCTCGCCTGAGTTGTCAGGTTTTATAATCTTCAATCGTCCCAGCGGCGTTGGCAAACCCTCACTCGTTATCCAAACATTCTGCTCTTCATCCACTGCCAACGCTTCTACTTGCCGCCACTTTGGTAAATCAAATGCCGATGGTAGCTGCTTGAGTTGTTGTGCGATCGGTAGCAGACGTTCGGAAGCACTGAAACGGAAAGCCTGCAGATAATTTGTCACCCACAGATCACCTGTCGACTCATCAAAGTCTGCGGCTGTCACTAGAGGCAAGACAAGGGTGGCAATTTTTTTTGCCGTGACGTTTATGTCAAAGACTTCTTGTGTTTGATCTGGCAATGGAATGACGTAGACGCCCGCCTGCGGAAGAAAACTCTTTGTCAAAAGCACAATCTGCTTCCTCGCACTATCAACAGCAACCGCCTCACAATCGCGTGCCCCGTCAGGATAACGCACTGTAATCCGGCTAATTTTCTTGACTGAAACTGACTTCAATGGATCAGGTTCATCCATCAAAAATAGGTTTATCTTAGATCGCCGCCGGTCGTTATCTCCACAATCTGCAATCAGCAATCTATCTTTGCCATCACTTGAAAACGTACAGCAGTCTTCCCAATCATTCGCAGTCACGTCTTTAAGCTTCACCGTTGCTGTACGGCGCCCTTTCCTGTCATAGGCATACAAGGACGCACGGTCTCCTGAATCATTGTGAGTCCAAAAGTAACCTCTACGACGGCGAGAACTCGCCAACCCACTGCTCTCAGGCACACTCCGATCAGCGAGATAGACCACATCATCGCCCTCGGCTGTCGCCCCCTTTGGCTTGTCGCCCGTTGGCGGACTTTCGGCAACCGTGCAACCTGAGTTGCATAAAGCAAGCACGATGATTAGTGATAAACAGACACTGAGCAAAACGGCAGTGCGCAAAACGGCAGTGCGCAAACCGGCAGTGCGCACGCGAAACGTTGCGATATTGATGGAAGTACAGCCCAAGCGATGGTCCTCATTCATTGTGCGGCAGCAGTTTAATCCTCAACACCAGCACGAGTGGTGTCGGCACGCAACACCAATTTTAACTTGCTGGCGATACCGACGGGATCATCGCTGTCACGGATCGCTCCGTTAACCGCAATTCGACGCATTCCACTGCCAACAACCTGATCAACATTGGAAAGATCGATGCCACCAATTGCAAATGCTGGAATCTGAATTTCGTCAGCCACCTGAGTTAAAAACTCGGTTCCCACAAATTCCGTAAAGCACTTGGTCTTACTTGAAAAGACCGGTCCGCATCCGATGTAGTCTGCCCCATCTTTCACCGCATCGCGTGCCTGTTGAATTGAATGAGTTGAAACGCCTACAAGGCGATTTCCGACGATTCTTCGAGCATCAGCAACTGGAAGCTCTTCCTGTCCAACATGCACCCCATCTGTATCCGCAGCCAACGCGAGGTCAGCACGATCATTCATGATAAAAACTTTACCCAATCGGCGGGCAATTTCAGTACCTGTTCGTGCCCGGCTGATCAGCGTACGGTCATCGGCACTTCGATCTCGCAACTGGATAACGTCTGCCTCACCAACGAGTAGCTCTTCAACTTTCGCTTGAAAATTGGAATGACTGCTACCACAACTCATCAAGACATACAGACTGGACGAATGCAAACGACAATTTTCGCTGTGACTCACAACACGAAGCTCAATCGCTGCACACGCTGTGTAGCAGCGGTAACGGATCTGTTCCAACTCTGCAGAAATCTCAGGATCAATCGTTTTTGTATATTCTTCCAAAACCCGGAAAGACTGCTGTGTTCGGGCAGCGGCTGCCGCGACGACATCCGCCAGATCGGCCCGCAGGTATTCTCCTGCTCCGGTAATTGCGGTTCCCACATCCCCACCGGTGTTACGAGCTTTAAGTAAAGAAACACGCGAGATCGCTTTCAAGGCACCCGCGAGACCATGTCGCTGGCTCTTGAATTCGGATGTCCATTTGGAATCATCTAAAACGAATCGAGCGATTTCTTCCATCGTACGAAGACCCTCGCTAGCGCGATTCGCGGATGCGTCCAAGATGCGGTAGACGGAATTACGGGTCTCTTCATTCATTCCATTCATGGCCTGTGACAAGTGGTTGCCAGCTATTCACTATTGATCATGTTATTCGAGCTGTGGTCAGCATCTTAAGGCGTGATTCAAAATCATGTCAGGATGGTGGCTCGCTCCGCCAACCCTTGGCTGAGCTTGGGGAACCAAAAACCCCAGACTCACCAGCCTAGAATTCCCACAGACAACTTTCCCAAAAACGCTAAGTTCCAATCCCACTCTGATCTGTGGACAGAACAGAGGTAAGATTCAGTAACAATGCCAGTCAACGGCTGCTCAGAACCGTTTAAGCATCAGCAGGGGACCAAAATGGCGGTCGTCAGAAATGCCAAATCATGGTCAAACTCGCAGGTCTGATGCAAAAATTCAGTCGAGGTCGTAATCTGGTATTCCTGTCTCGTTGTCACAGAGCGGGGAGGCATGATAGGCTACAGAATCAACGCCCTCGTAGCTCAGCTGGATAGAGCAGCGCATTCCTAACGCGCAGGTCGCAGGTTCGAATCCCGCCGGGGGTGCTTCCTAAGGTCACCTCCCGACCACGCACCGCGAGTTGACTCTCAAC
>CAJXTM010000033.1 GCA_913061385.1 uncultured Rhodopirellula sp.
CTACACGTAAGGAGTCGTCGGCAGCGTCAGATGTGTATAAGAGACAGGACTCGATCCATGCGCGCAGTAAATCAATGTCTGTTGTAGACAGCTTGCCATCGGGAGGCATTTGCAGGTTCCGATCCCGATAGTTCACAACTCGCATCAATAGACTCTGGTCCGGTTTGCCGGGTGCAAGTACTGCCCCTCGACTGCCGCCCTTTTGCATGGCGGCAGCAGAATCCAAATACAGGTCACCATCTGACTCCCCGCTCTTGTGTGAATGGCATTCGTAGCAATTTTCGATTAGCAGTGGACGTATGTGAGTCTCAAAAAATTCGACTTTCGTAGTGTCGTTTGCCGCGGTAGGGGCTTGCCCTAACAAACTATGCGGGACACCCACCAACAATGGCAAGAAGATCAAAGCGGAATACAAGGGTTTACGATACTGAGCCACGATAATTCGGCAGAGACGAGGTGGAGGTGGAGGTGGAGGTGGAGGTTCCGAGCAACGCGAGAGGTGGTGTCAGCCAATGATAGCTGGGCAGGGATGGCAGGTTGGAACCAACTCGGAGTAACCCCATTGTAGCTGTCGGGGAAAGATCAGCCAAACACGGTAATCATCACCTTAGCTCAGCAATGTGGTGGCGTCATGTTCAGCATGCTTTCGGTGCTATTCGACGGGGAAAGCTGCGTATTGTTGACGCAGGATCTCTCCGGTCAGGCTCCCTTTTGTTTCTGCTACTTGTCGTGGGGTGCCTTTGGCTACGACCATTCCCCCTCTCTGTGCTGCTTCGGGCCCGAGGTCGATTAGGTAGTCAGCAGCTTGCATGAGTAGCGAATTGTGTTCGACGATCACCAGTCCGTGCCCATCGGTAAGCAACGCATCAAAACAGTCCACGAGACGAACGATGTCGGCAAAATGCAGTCCGGTTGTCGGTTCGTCAAGGATAAAGAGTGTTCTTCGACGCGCAGTTGATGCAAGGAACGCAGCAAGCTTTAGTCTTTGCCCTTCTCCACTGGAGAGTGTCGTAGCGGGTTGACCAAGTTTGATGTATTCAAGGCCCACATCAAGCATCCGTTTAAGTCGTTGTTGAACTTTTTCGTAGCCACGGAAGAACGTCGAGGCTTCACGTACACTCATTTCCAGTACGTCAGCAATGGATCGATCACGATATCGAACGTTGAGAATTTCTTCTCGGTATCGAGTTCCTCGACAGGCAGGGCATTGCATGGATACATCTGCCAGGAATTGCATGTCAATTTGAATGACACCTGCCCCCTCGCACTGCGGGCACTGGCCTTTTGCGCTGTTGTAGCTGAAGTGACCAGGGCCAAAATTACGGGTGCGAGCGTCAACTGTATCTGCAAAGACTTTCCGAATCGGATCAAATGCTTTTACATAAGTTACCGGCGCACTACGTGGACTTCGACTGATTGGCGATTGATCAATCAGCATGCAGTCTTCGATTTGGCTGAGTCCCTTGATTGATTTGAAAGGCAGGGCCTTTGCAGCCTCGCCATGTTTCTGTTGTCGAATGGCACCGTAGAGTGTGTCTTGAACCAATGAACTTTTGCCACTTCCGGAGATTCCTGTCACAAGGCAAAGCAATCCAAGCGGAAATTCGACGTCGATGTCTTTCAGGTTATTTCCGCTTGCTCCTTTGAGCGTGATATAACCCCTTGGTTCTCGAGGTTCACGATCACGAAGGGACCAGCCTCGTTCGCCCGTTAAAAATTGCCCCGTCAAGCTTTTCTTGTCGGCTAGCATTTCTGACTGTGTGCCTTCGAACATGATGTTACCGCCAGCATTGCCGGCAGCAGGACCGACTTCGATAATGTGATCAGCAATACGAATCATGGTTTCATCATGCTCGACAACGATCACCGTATTTCCGCGATCTCGTAACCCGATAATCGCGTGCGATAAACGTTCGACATCGGATCCGTGCAGACCGGCAGTGGGTTCGTCTAAAACGTACAGCATGTTGACGAGACTGCTTCCGAGGGCAGACGTCAACGCAACCCGCTGCGTTTCACCGCCCGAGAGCGTCCGAAGTGTGCGGTCAAGTTGCAGATAACCGAGTCCGACCTCTTGCAGGTAACTGATGCGGTCATTCAATTGGCGAACTGGTTCATCCGCGATTGCCGATTCGCGTGTTTCCAGTTGCAGATCATTGAAAAATCTGGCCGCCTCATCTGCTTGCATGGACAAAACATCCGCGATATTGCAGTTCTCAAGACGATAGGCAAGAGCCTCTGGTTTGAATCGTTTGCCACTGCAGTCCTCGCACGGTCGATAGCTCTTGTACCTCGACGCAAAAATGCGGACATGCATCTTGTATTTTTTGCGTTCCAGCCAAGCGAAGAATCCGTCCAACCCACCGAAGTTTCGCTCGTGAACTCCGTTCTGAATCAATTTGATGTGTTTCTTCGTCAGTTTTCGAAATGGAATATCGACCGGTAATTCATATTCGTCGGCAAGCTCTAGCAGTTCTTGCAATTCATGTTGATAGGCTGGACTGTTCCATGGTGCGATCGCTCCCTCAGCTAGTGAGAGAGACTTGTCTGGCACAACGAGCTTCATATCGACATCAACGATGTCTCCAAATCCTTCGCATGTTGGGCAGGCCCCGAGAGGGTTGTTGAAGTTGAACAGGCGGGGTACTGGTTCGGGGTAATCAATGTCGCACGCATCACATCGGCGTGACTCACTGACGATGCGTTTGATCCATTCCGTATTATCGATATTGACGGACGTGCCTGGGAATGTGCTCCCGTTGGATGTGAGCAGAACTGCGCGACCGTTGCCCTCGGTCATTGCTGTTTCAAGTGATTCTGTTAGTCGTGAAAGTTCCGCATCTGTCGTGACACGATCAACAATCACGATGAACTCAGCACCTTTGCCGCCTACCTTTTTTGCAAGCCGAGATCGATCACTGTCAGATAAATGAAACGTTTCTCCCCCTGCAACGAGCCTAAGGTAACCCTCCTGTTGCAGACCGAGCAAAATCTCACTCGCATCTTTCCGGCTCGGCATCCAGACTGGGAAGCCAATCATGGTGCGGATCCCATCGGGTTGCTGTTGCAGAGATTCGGCGATCGTCGCAGGGTCATCCCTGCGCACTGGCTCTCCGCATTTGCAACAAAACAGACTCGCAGCTTTAGCGAACAGCAGACGCAGATGATCGGCGATCTCAGTCGCAGTGCCGACAGTGCTGCGGTTCGTCCTTGAACCTCCTGCACGCGTAACAGCGATGGCGGGCGGAATCCCTGTGATCGAATCACAATCAGGTTTATCCAAACGCTGCAGGAATTGCCTTGTGTAGGCGGAAAAACTCTCGATATAGCAGCGTTGCCCCTCGGCGTAGAGCGTGTCGAGAGCTAACGAGGTTTTGCCGCTTCCGGATAGCCCGCAAATGGCAACCAGTTTCCCACGTGGGATGTCGACATCCACATCCTGAAGGTTGTGTACTCGGCATCCTCGAATCGATATGGAGTCTTTATTCAAAGAATTGGCTGGGACTGGTGTTGAGGCGAATCAGACCAAGGTACCTGCACGGTGACAAAACTTGCAATCCGAGGTTCCTCGCACGGTTTTTTAGCATGAAGTCAATTCTGACCACCTTTTCGCTTCTTGCGGCGTTTCGAGATGCAGACGCGTTGCCTCCAAGGCAAACAAAGGTGAACATAGGGGGGCGGCGGCATGTGAAGTGAATTGCCGGGTTTTTTTCACGCTCCCGAATTCTGTCGGAAGGGTACATAGTGTCATCAAGTGCGCAGCGAGTAGCCGAATTACGTGATGAGATTCGGCGATTGGATCGCCTGTATTATGTCGAGGCGACTCCGGCGGTGTCAGATCTTGAATACGATCGACTTCTACAGGAACTCAGGAATCTCGAACAGAAATACCCAGATCTCCATACGCCTGATTCGCCAACTCAACGAGTCGGTGATGCGCCTGTGGAGCACTTGGTGCAGGTGCCGCATCAAGTGCCCATGCTGTCGATTGATAACACCTACAGTAGGGAAGATCTGAAGGCCTACTTTGATCGAACAGAGAAATTGCTTGACGGTGAACCTATCGAGTGGGTGATGGAGTTCAAAATAGATGGTGTAGCAGCATCTGTGCGTTACGAGGGGGGACGCATGGTGATGGCATTGACACGTGGTAACGGAGAAGTGGGGGATGACATCACCCACAATATCCGGACGGTTCGTGATCTTCCTCTGCAGGTGGTTGGAGATCAAGAGCCCGCAGTGCTTGAGGTGCGAGGTGAGGTCTACATGACCAACGCTGATCTGGCCGATCTGAATTTGCGACAGATTCAATCAGGTTCAGAACCATTTAAAAATACACGGAATGTGACAGCGGGAACAATTCGCTTGCTCGATCCTTCAATCGCTGCGGAACGCAGTCTGCGTTTCTTTTGCCATGGTGTGGGCGAAATGAATGGCCTGAAAGCAACTAACCACATGGATTTTCTCGCTGAGGTCGGCACGATGGGAATCCCGCCAACGCCATCCGTAAAGTTGTTGCCGAATGCAGATGCGGTCATGAAGGCGGTTGCATTGCTTGAGGAAGGGATGCCGGATCTTCCCTTCGAGGTGGATGGCATCGTATTTAAAGTCAACGATTTCAGGCAGCGCGAACGTCTCGGCATGAGGAGCAAGAGCCCCCGTTGGCTGATCGCTTATAAGTTCGAGAAGTATGAAGCGGTGACAAAATTAGAGAATATTACTGTTCAGGTAGGGAAAACAGGGACCATTACTCCCGTGGCGAATCTTGTGCCTGTTGAGATTGCAGACACGACAGTCTCAAGAGCCTCTTTGCACAATGCTGACGAAATTGAACGCCTTGATGTTCGTGAAGGCGATATTGTCGTTGTAGAAAAAGCTGGCAAGATCATTCCCAAAGTTGTTCGTGTCGAGAAGCATGAACGCCGAAACGAGTTGCCACGCTGGACATTCCCCACTGAGTGCCCCGAATGTCAAACCGGATTGGAAAGAGACTCGGGAGGAGTTTACATCCGCTGTCCAAATCCCGCCTGCCCAGCTCAGCTGAAGCAGCGTTTGGTCTATTTCGGAAGTCGACCGGGCATGGACATTGACGGCCTGGGCGATGAACTGGTCGATGTACTTCTTGCCGAACGGTTGGTTGCCAACTATGCCGATCTCTATCGTCTGAGCGTGGAGCAGATTGCAAACGTTAATTGGTTGCGAAAACGTAAGGGAAAAGAGGGGCAGTTGATTGTTGTCCAGGTAGGAGAGGCAAATGCAATCAAACTAATCGAGGGTATTGCGCGAAGCCGAGAGCGTGGCCTGGCGCGGGTGTTGGCCTCCATTTCCATTCGACACGTGGGGCCACGTGTTTCCAAATTGCTCACTCGAGAGTATGCCACCATCGAGGCAATCATTGAGGCGGACGTTGAAGATCTCGCGGCGATTCATGAGATAGGGGATGCGATCGCTGAGAGTGTTCATCATTTCTGCCACAGTGAGTATGGAAAGCGAACCCTCGATGAGCTGCGCGCTGCCGGAGTCGACCTGACAGAGGCGGTTGAGGAGATGCCCCAAGGCCTGCCGCTCTCCGGGAAGTCAGTCGTCGTTACCGGAGCACTCAAGAAATTTAAGCGGGATGGTATCAAGGCGTTGATTGAAACCTTGGGTGGAAGAGCTTCCTCCAGTATCAGTAAGAAAACAGATTTCTTGATTGCAGGTGAAAAAGCCGGTAGCAAGCTAGCGAAGGCCAAGGAGCTTGGTGTCGATGTGATGACGGAAGACGAATTCCATTCGCGGTATGCCGCTGGGCAGGATGGAGCGGGCTAGGTCGGGCCGCTTGCTGAAGACTGAATGTCAGTGCCTGCTGAAATCAAGTCTCAACTTGGACTTGGTTAACCATCCGCATGCCAATCGCAACGCTGCGAATGGTTTCTTGAGCTAGTTGTTTGTGATAATAGCTGCGAACCCGACCTGTTAGTCGCAATTGATTGGTTTCGCCATCGATACGCAGTTGCCGCAATTCACGCACGGAACTACTGGACAGTAGCTTGCTGGCTGCGGTTGCGATCTTCGCTTGGCGCAGAAGGTTCATGGTCTTGATCCCGTGGCTATGAGCGCGTTCATGCTGGAGGAGTGGCGTTCAATCTTGAAGTAAAGGTGCGTGCCAACCAATGTGGTTGGCAAAACACTGGCTGAGTGTTCTTCGCCATGAACAACTCTTTCCTATGCACTTTACATGTACCGTCTGAAAGTGAGTTGTTATGACGTTTGTCTGATGTTTTGATGGCGGTCGCTATGTTGTGTCCGGTTGCGAGTGACAAAAGTAACAGAGGCATGGCAGAGCTGCATTTGTAAATTAAGAGTTAATGGGGTACCGAAGCTTGGGCTCACAAATAGTGATTGTGTGGATTGCAATGAATATCGCTACAGTCCCTATGTGAAGCTGGGTGAATTCAATGTGGGGGCAACGCGATCATTTGACTGCTGAACCCGGCAACCTACATCGACAGTAGGAGGGCGGTTTAAATCCGCCTCGGTGTCCGTTGCCGTAGGACTCCTAGCAAAGAAAATCCTCACTCATTCGAAATCAGGAGTACATCGCATCATGTGGTTTGACGTGGCAATCACGCTCAGCTGCGCCGGCTGCGGACTCGTCTGCGGTTGGATTATGTGTGCGGTGACAGGTTTTGACACGGATCAGTATTATGAGACGAGTGAAAAACGTGAAGCGATTGGTGACGGAGAAGAAATTTCCGCAGAGCAGCTCCGTACCGTCGCTAATCGGTTGCGTGAATTTGCAACGACAATGGTCGAGAATGTTGACGCACACCAAAATCGTGTGCAAGCGGTAAGCGACGAGCTTCACGAAGTTGGTGATGCTTCTTCTGAGGTGGTGTTGGCTGCTGTCAGCCAATTGCTTCAGTCCAACGAGTCCATGCAGGATCAATTGCAGAATGCTAAAGATCGCATTCAACGGCAGGCAATGCAAATTGAATCAGCAGAGCGAAGGGCTGAGACTGATGCATTGACACAGGTTCCCAATCGACGTGCTTTCGACGCTTATTTGAAGCGGCGGCATGCAGAGGGACCTGGCACTGCAGGGACACTTGCTTTGTTGGATGTCGATTTGTTCAAGCAGTTCAATGATGTCTACGGTCATCGAGTTGGTGACGAAGTACTCCGTGTGGTTGCAAATGTTTTACACTCGCATTTGCAGCCCTATGGGCTTGTAGCGAGGTTCGGCGGCGAGGAGTTTGCGATTGTTCTGGATGAATGCCTCATCAGTGAGGCGGCATTGAAGATTGAGCAGGTTCGTGTTGCGATCGGGCAGTTGGTGATTGAATTTGAGGGGCAACCTCTGCGTGTTGCCGCTTCGGCTGGCGTTGCAACATTGATCGAAGATGAGACAGTTGAGGGTTGGTTGCAGCGTACCGACGATGCTTTGTATTACTCGAAAGATCAAGGAAGGAATTGTGCTCACCAAATGCAGGGCAAAAAGCCAACTTTGATTGAACTGAATCCCGAGGAAGTTTCATTGTCCAGTGCGGAAATGTTGGCTCTTGGCGATTCGAGTTCTGGTCAGGATGCCCCCAAAGGCCCTGTCTTAAGAGTGATCGAGGGCAATGGTGTCTTTGCTTCGCTGGCAAGCCGTGCATCACTGGAAAAGTCATTCAATGACATTCGGAGCCGTACAAAAGAATCTGTGTCGGTGCACCTGATGGTGGTGATGTGTGCACCTGGGTTGGGTAATTCATCCATCCGATCGATTCTGCAGGTGGTTCGAATGCCGCTGAGATCTGTTGACCGGATTGGGGCCATTGATGAGTCGACGTTGTTGGTCTGCATGCCGAGTGCGGATGCTGAGCTTGCTCGTCAACGCGGCGGGCAGATTTGCCATTCAATCATGTCGCTCGGAATAAAAACACCGGATGATCAAGTTGACTCGGTTCGTGTTGGGCTTGCAGAAGCCAAGGCTGGCGAGGGGTTTAACGAGACCGTTTCACGCGCATTGCAAGAGGCTGTGAGCCAGGATGACGGTGCTGAACTTGCAGAAACTGCAGATTGATTAGCATTTAAATTGATCGCGTCAGATGAGAGAGGTAAGGTTTTCGCGGATTTGATTTCGCCGTGAAACTTAGAGTCTTGAAAAAACATGATTTCAGTTGTGAATCCATCTTGACCTTTGGAAATGGACTCGCCTATCCTCCCAAACATGTTGAGTGATTGGCAACAAACACGCGACATTTGGTTTTCGGATTCAGCATGGTCCAGCACTGGCAGTCACTTGACTGTTGCGGACAGATTGTTGATTGTTCGCACGGATGTGGGCATGAAGCACTCTTGCAGTTTCCGAAAAGCGTTCGATGAGTGATGGCAAGGATGCCGGATTCTATATCGAACTCCAATCCACCGGCTCCCGGGATTTTAAGCGCGTCGTCCTCCGCCCCCCTAGGACAACGTACTTTCCGGGAGCTTTTTTTATGCGCGGTCACTACTTGGTTGCGAATGTTGATTGTTGGCAGAACGGCTACCGGTTTTCGTGACACACCTAAGTTGCCGTTGAGCTTTCAGTCATGCGAAAAAGTTTTACTTGCCTTGGCAGTTTTCCCGTCAATGTTGACTTGTCTCAATAACAGAACAAGTGTCAGTGCCGATGGATGGAAACAAGGTAAGAGTAGCGAGCAGTTATCAATCCGGGATCGTTCAGGTTCTTTTCCTTCTCCGTTCCCGTTCCAGATTTTACTGAGAGTCCGAATCTTCCTCAGCCTGTTCAGGAGTGGAGTCGCTGGCAGGATGCTGGATGAATCGATAACCGGCATCCCGGACAGTTAGTAGATGGACAGGAGTGGTTGTGTCGGGTTCGATGATTTTTCGGAGTCGCGCGATGAATTGATCCACGGCTCTGGTTTGGATATTACCCGGCAGTTCCCATACCTCGGTGAGCAGTTCATTGCGGCTGATGACTCGATCTTTATGTTCCGCGAAGTATTTGAGTAATTTCAATTCCTTTGGGGTCATTCTCACGGGTTTGCCGGAGACTGTTACTTCATGCGTTTCAAAATTGACGCTGATGTTACCGAAATCCAGTTCAATAAGTGCGTCCGGAATTTCGATTGTCTTTGCCGGTAGTGGTTTACTTCGTCCTATTTGAAGCAGGTTTTTGATGCGGCTGAGAAGTTCGTCTAATTCAAACGGTTTGCTCATGTATTGGTTGGCGCCGACATCAAATCCTCGCGTGCGATCCTCTGCAAGGGTCCTCGCTGAGAGCATGAGTACGGGGGTTGTGGTTCCCGCATCGCGGATCGTCTCACATACCGTATAGCCGCTCAGGCCAGGAAGCATCAGATCCAGAACGATGAGATCAATTGAATCGCCATTATTGTTGACCATGCGTAGAGCAGTGGGGCCATCTTCTACAAGTGTGACGCGATAGTTTTCGGCTTCCAAGTTGTATTTGATACCGACACCAAGGTGTTTTTCATCTTCGACGACGAGGATGTGTGGACGCATGGCAGTGTCATTCTGGAATTAAGGGGAGTGACTTGAGTCTATGTGCCAGCGGTCTCTGGGGGAACAACACCGTTGAGCGTGACTTTAAACTCGGTTCCTGTTCCCATCTCTCGATCCTGCAGGCGGATTGCTCCTCCTAGGCTCTTGACCACATTGCGAACCAAGTAGAGCCCCAGTCCGGTACCGGGTGTACTGCGTTCCAGTTCATTGCCGAGTCGGATGAAGCGTCCAAAAATTTTACGTCTCTGATTGGCAGGGATTCCCGGGCCGTTGTCAATGATTGATACAACAACTTTTCGGCCATCAATTAGCCTTGCGCGTATTTTTATTTCAGGTGTTGAACCAGCATACTTTACTGCGTTGTCTATTAGATTGCGGAACAGAATTTCAAGTTGTATCAGCCGACTTCTGATTAGGATATGGTCGGAATCCAACGTGACAGTTTCCTCGGGAAGGCGATAACGGACACAGATGGCTGATCCACACTGTTTCAGCAGGTCATCGAGGTGGACCAATTCGTCATCTGCGACGTCGCCGCCGCGGTCGATGCGTGCCGCGTCCAGAAGGTGGTTGATGAGCAAATCAAGTCGTTCGACGTCCTCCAGCATGAATTCGTGGAAATCCTGCTGTTGCTGAGCGTCAACGCTGTGACGCGTCATGGTTTGTAAGTAGAGTTTCAGCGAGGCGATTGGACTCTTTAATTCATGGGTTACTGCGTCGATAAAGTTGGACTGCCGCTGGTTCAATTTGACCGCTTTCACCGTGAGCGTTAAGTAAGCGATCACGCCGGCAAGCACGCTAATGAGTAGTACTGTGCCTGTGGAAAGAATTACCCAGAAGGCAACAGATGATTCAAGGTTGCCCGTTGCCCCAAGCACATTGCCCAAAATCCAGACACCAGCCAGGACGACAACTAGCACGATCATGACAACCCCAAGCGTGATCGGGGCTTTCAAGCTACGGCGTTCGAGCATACTGAGGCTATTTCTGAGAGTAGACGCGGGGTGTGGGAGGTACCGGTAGAAATTATGCTTGGGGCATTTCCCGTCGGTAACATAATGTAACTGAATGCTTTCATCAGCGGTCCCGATTCAATCCCTAAAGCTATTTTAAGTAAGTCGAGGTATTTGGGACCCTTGGCACGTGACGAAAGGTCGCCAACGCGTAATAATGCGACTAGATTCAATTCGAGCGTGACGTCATGTGGAGGGTCATCGTGAACGCGGAAACTCGAACGCGACGCTTTTCAGAAAGAACGCTTCGCCAGGTACAGCTTGATTGTAAGCGTGCGATGATCCGAGGTAGATTTTGCCCGGATCGAAGTGAAGTCGCGGAGCTGCGATGCGCGGCCGACGAGCCGGAAAAAGATGAAGGTTTCGGGAGTCAGTTGTGGTACTTCGAGGGTTGGGGGGTCGACTTGTACGATCAACGGCATACAGTATTCGGAGTGGTTGAATACTCGCTTCAATACGGTCTGCATGAGTTAGTCGAGGATGCAGTTTTTGAATCTGACGACCAACGAGAGCGATTCCGTGAGATGTATGATCAGGAAAAGCACAAGGCAACGTGGCGGCACCCCTCCCACCGATGGCTAGCTCTCGGGGTGGTTTTGACGGCCGTTTTCAGCTTGACCTATTTAGCAATCGTGACCCTTACGTGAACTCAAAATCTGTTTCCGATGCACCCATTGTCAAAGTTGATAATGTTGCAAAATGCTATGGCAAGTGGTCACTCCGCGGCACGCGGAAAGTGCATGCCCTCAAAGGGGTTTCACTCCAGGCTTCCGCTGGCGAAGTCTTCGGGTTGCTCGGCCCAAACGGCGCAGGCAAAACAACCCTCGTCAAGGTTTTACTAGGTGTCGTCAGTCCGACATCCGGGAACGCAGCCCTGTTTGGGCAAGCGGCCGGGAGTAAATTTGCGCGTAGCAAGATCGGCTATCTGCCTGAGACTTTACGTGTCGATCGTCATCACAGTGCACGCTCTGCGTTGAGGTTTTATGGTCGACTAAGCTCAATGAGTTTGAAGCAGATCGATAAACGCAGCGACGAGTTGTTGGAGTTGGTCGGTTTGCAGGGGCGTGACCGGGAGCCACTGAAGCGATTCAGTAAGGGAATGAACCAGCGTCTTGGGTTGGCACAGGCATTGATTCATGATCCCGATTTGCTTGTTCTTGATGAACCAACTGATGGATTGGACCCGGTAGGACGCAGTGAAGTTCGAAAAGTAATTGAACGACTGAGTGCGTCAGGGAAAACGATTTTTCTCAATAGCCACATTCTGCAGGAAGTTGAGGTCGTCTGTACTCGCGTTGCTGTGTTAGCAAATGGTGAAATTCGTGGTTCAGGAACCATTGCGGATCTCGCAGGAGATGACGCTTCTGACGCAGTCACGCTTGATGTCTGTTTCGAAGACGAACGTGCTGCACAGCAATTCATAAAGAAGGTCAATGCGAGTCATCCGGAGTTGTCTCTGGGATTTGACGCCAATGGTTCACCCAGCGGGACGCACCGTCTTGCTGCTGTCTCTTATACACATCTCCGAGCCCACGAGACCGAGGCTGATCT
>CAJXTM010000034.1 GCA_913061385.1 uncultured Rhodopirellula sp.
ACGAGATCAGCCTCGGTCTCGTGGGCTCGGAGATGTGTATAAGAGACAGCAACGAGACGTATCAAAGTTCCCCCCATTGAAATTACATCGTCATCCGGATGTGGCGAGAACACGATGATGCGTTTTGGGAAGATGTCGTCACGGTGTCCCGGACGATCACCTACTTGTTTGGCATGCTCCGGTTTGCCTCCAGGCCACCCCGTGATCGTTGAGTGCATGTGACGAAAAACACGTAAGTTAATGTCGTAGGCATTTCCATGGGCCGCCAGCAGGTCCTGAAGTCCTTGCTCGTTGTAGTCCGCGTCCGTCAGTTTCAAAACGGCTTTCCCCAGTTCCTGTGATAGATCAATCACAGCTCTTCTGATTGTCACAGGGTCCCAGTTAACCTCTCCCAAAAGCCAGGGAGCCTGCGATCGCGTCAAACTTGAAGCAGCTGAATCATCGAGTAGGAAATGTGTGTCGGGGTGGTCTTGTAAAAAAGTCGCAGGGATCGTCGTGTTCGCGTAACCTTCAACTGTTTTGGCGACAATGTCGGCTTTGCCTTCACCGAAAGCGAGCAGCAGAATTCGCTTTGCTTCCAGAATCGTGCCCACACCCATTGTGATCGTATAACGGGGGACATTCTCCGCACCAAAAAAATCACTGGCAGCATCAGTGCGAGTGACGCGGTCAAGAGTAATCATTCGAGTTCTTGTCGCTCGATCCGAGCCGGGTTCATTCAATCCGATGTGACCAGTACGGTTGATACCCAATAATTGGATGTCGATACCGCCACAATCACGAATTTGCTGTTCGTACTGGTGGCAGTATTCAGCAACATCTGCTTTTGGGATGGCTCCATCCGGAATGTGCACGTTGCTCGGCTGGATGTCAACATGATCGAATAGATGCTCGTGCATGAATCGGGCAACGCTTTGCAACTCAAATGGTTGCATTGGAAAATACTCGTCGAGGTTGAAGCTGGTTACGTTGGCAAACGAAACTTCTCCATTTCGGTGCATTCGGACCAGTTCATCATAAACATTGACGGGTGTAGAACCGGCTACCAAGCCCAAGACACACATCTGTCCTTTGGCAGCCTTTAGACGTATCAGTTCCGCGATTTCGCTCGCTGCGGCGACACTTGCGTCTGACGCGCGGTTGAAAACGCGACAAGGGATCCGTTCATTGGGGAATTCAATCACGATGCAATTACCTGTTGTGCGACCATGGCTGCTCCAATGACACCGGCATCATTGCCGAGTGAAGCAAATTCTACTTTCAAATTATTACCGACTTGCTCGAGGGTCGTGTCGACAATAGTACTGTGTACAGTTTCCAGAAATCGTTGGCCGACTTTGGATTGCTTCCCACCGAAGGTCATCGCTCCGCCCAGCAACACCACGGCTGGATCAATTACCTGCGCCATCTGGCCGATTGCCTGTCCTAGATACTCGGCGGTTTGGTTGATGACAGTGATGCACAGATCACAATTGTCTTGAGCTCGCGAGGCGATGTCCCTTGGGGTAACATCACCTGTTGATAGTGCCGCGCGGAGATCTGAGTTGTTTGCGGTTTCAGCCAACGAGTGCAACTGTCTTACCACACCTTTTGAGCCAGCATACGCCTCTAGGTGACCGCGTTTGCCGCAGGTGCATCGAACGGCATTGCTGCCAAACCGGATTGCGATATGCCCAAGTTCACCAGCACAACCGTGGTCACCACCATAAGGCGATCCATTGATCACCAAACCACTACCGATACCTGTGCCGAGCGTTACCAACGCTAGAGATTTGTTGCCCAGTGATCTCAACGCATGCTCAGCATAGGCTGCTGAATTTGCATCATTAACCACGGCGTTTGGCAGATCTCTTACCTCGGAAAGAATCTCTTGGAGACGCTTTCCCTGCCAGCCAGGCAGATTAACGACTTCGCGAAGAACTGCTTCTTGAGCATCGAGCACACCAGGGACTGCCAAGCCGATGCCAGCCAGATTTGCCTTCTTACAACTGCCGGAAGAAAGCTCGCTATCAGCGAAGCCAATTGCCGCGGCAAATACCCTTTCGGGTGTGCCTAGGCTGGGAGTCGCGAGAGCATTTTTAGCATGGACGGTGCCTGACGCGTCAACCAAACCAAGTTTGACACTTGTTCCCCCGACATCGATACCAAGAAATAAATCTTGCTGGACGATCGGTGCCGTTGCATTGGTAGCAGATTCGCTGGTCATAAACGCGGATTAGGGCTAGATAAGGAATGGCATCATTTTGCATGACTTCTGATGACAAGGTGGCAAGCTAGTAGTCTGTCATGCGAGCATCTTCCTAAGCCAGATGCAGACGTAATGCACCAGACCCAGCAGAGGAGTCACCGGACCTCTCGCACTCCATGTTAATCAAAAACTGATTGCTGCGGCATGTGAGTCCGGGAAAGTGGTCCGGCAAGACACGAAAACAGCCGGCCCGCGGTGCAGGAGCATCATTTGTAAGACTAGCGGAGGGTCTGATTACGGTATTGTCCCTAGCAACGCTACGACCGGTATCATCCGCACCCATTCGTTCTACATTGGTAGACCGCATGCAACTATCGAAAATTGACTTTTCGGATTCAAGAAAGGGTGCTCTCTGCCCAAAAACACAGCTTGCGATTAGCGGTGGAGGGCGAGCCCTAAATGGAGTGCGAATGGTTGCAGTTGGATGACGTTAGCCGAACCTCTCCAAACGACTACTTCAGGCCATCCGGTAGTCGGCCAGCAGCTACTTCTTCGTCCCACTCATCCATGAGTGGCCAACTCTCCGCGAGCAGTCCGAAGTCGGCCATTTTTAAGTAGCCACGGACCCTTTGTATGGTGGTATCAAGTAAATCGTGATCGTTGGCAAAGATGGGCCCATGGCTTGGAGCCAGCCATTTAACATCACTATCACGAATTCGTTCGAGCGAGCCGACAAAACTTTTGATGTCGCTTCCATGGTGAGCGTCGATGGCCCCAATGCATCCGTCACGGTAGATGTTATCACCACTGAGCAGCACGTCTCCAATTCGGAACGCCAGTTGGCTGTTCGTGTGACCAGGCGTGTGCCATACCTCAACTTTCAACGAACCAACTTCGATGATGTCTCCATCACTGACTTGATGCTCGATCTCCACAGGAGGCATTGCCATTTTTAAATCTTGTGCTGCGATTTCCGCAAGCGTGATCAGGGTGTCACCGGACTGGAGAGGTGCCACTGCATTCGGGTGGGCGGTGACCGAAGTCTTCAGCAACTGCTTAGCTTTCGCAAGTCCCTGAATATGATCCACGTCGGCATGCGTGGCCACGAGAGTTTTGCAGCGTGAGAATGGGAAGTCCATTTGTCGTATGATCTCGACAAAGTCCTCAACGGTCTCTTCGTATCCAATGTCGATCAAAAGCCATTCATCACCATCGTAGACAACGTAGACATTGCACCCGAGAACTTCTCCTGCCTGGAAGTTGAGTTCAATAATTCCCGGGAAAATTGGTTTACGGGTCAGCATGGTCTTTATTGGAAAATTAGGAATGAATCAGGATGCATTGTACGGTCAAGGTGATCGATTCTGTAGCCCACAGTTGATATCGGGCTCGCGGCATTTCGCCACGATACCGATATGTGATATTTCTGCGGCTTACGCTACAAAATGCCGGCCAAACCATGGACAAAGTTTGGAAAGTGCAGTTTGGAGACCAAATCGCGTTTCATTTTGCGGTTCCAGACCCGTTTGTTGCTCTCCGACCTCATCATTACCGAAGAACCAGTATCTGGTGTCACAAACTGCGGTTTGCTCGATCCGGTTTGTCTTGCAATTTCCTCGTAAAACTGAGTTCGTATGACCGGTTGATCATCGCTCACCACATACAACCGCTGCGTGGGTTTCCGCCAAACGGATCGAACTGCTTCGGCCGCATCATCAACATGGATCAAATTCAGGAACCCACGCTGCGGCGAGGCGATGGGCCTTCCAGCGATGACATCTGCTGCGCGAGGAATCCTGCCTGGGCCGTAGATGCCGGCTAGTCTCAGGATTGTCCATTCAGATTCGGGACGCAGTTTGTGCAGTAATGCCTCTGCCATCAAGTGAGCACGTCCGCCATCACGTGTTGGGTGCGTTGGGCTCGCCTCATCCACCCACGCCCCGTTTTGCTGGTGATAGACGCCGGTAGTGCTGACGTAGCAGATCTTCGTTTGCGGCGATATGGCTTGCAGCAAATTGCGCAGCCCACCGACCTGAGATTCATAGCGATTGTGAGAACTTTGCCGATCGTAACTGACGCAGATCACGAGGTGTTTGACGTCTGGCAGGTTCACCAAGGTACGCCGATCGGTCCAATCGGCCAGAATGGGATGCATCCCCGCACTGATCAGTTCCTTTCTTTTCTCAGGACGACGAGTGGTTGCCCATAGTTTGTGGCCATCTCGGATTGCCAGTTGTGCTACTCGGCGACCGAGGTAGCCACAGCCGAAAATCATGGTTTGAACCGAAACATCGCTCATTTTCGGTGGTTCTCCTGAATGTAGGGTAACTTTTTCACGGATCTTGAATACTGGTTATACTGCAGTGTGTACCTGAAAAACGGTACGTGATCGCCAACTTCGCGTCGCGATTCGAGGCAGCTTTGCATATCTATCTACTGAAACCGTCCGTCACTGGCAAATCGTGTTTAGTTGCCGTGACGATTGTCTTTTTCGTCGTCGGCTTATCGGTCGCCGTTTCTGCGGCGGAGGCACAGCCACCCAAGGCGAAAAATAAAGCCTCGGCGGTTGAGTCGCTTGGTACGAAAATTCCAGTTCCAAGTGAACTACAAGGAATACTGACGTCTGGGGAAATACCCGAAACCCTTCAGCAACTCCAGTTGCTTGAGCAGCAATTCGGCCGAGTGTCGGCAGCGGCTAGATATTGCACAGTCAGTGTTAAAATTGGTCAAGCACAGGGCTGTGGTGTGATAATCGATGGTGAAGGTAAGGTCCTCACCGCTGCACACGTAGCGATGAGACCCAATAAGCCAGCGACTGTTATCCTTGCAAATGGGCGGCGTTTGAAGGCGATGACGCTTGGTTCAAACAAGAATGTAGACGCAGGCATGCTGCAGATCAGCCCGGGCCAGAATGAGGGAGAAGATTGGCCACATGCGACGTTAGGTAGCAGTGGCAAGTTGTCTCCGGGGATGTGGTGTATCGCGACCGGTCACCCAAGTGGGTTTGATCAGGACAGAGGCGTGGTAACACGAGTTGGCCGCATCTCGAGGGTTAATCGTTCAGCCTTGCGAACCGATTGCGCACTGATTGGTGGTGATAGTGGCGGCCCATTATTCGATTTATCTGGCCAACTGATCGCGATCCACAGCCGCATTGGCAATGACGTCGAAGAGAATTTGCACATCCCGATCGACAATTACAGTAATTCTTGGGAAAGGTTAGTAGCAGGTGATTTTTGGGGGTCGTTGCCAGGTTTCCGTCCCGTGCTCGGCGTGCAGGGTAGTTCACAGATCGAGGAGGCAGTGATCGATGTCGTGCGTCTTGGATCTGCCGCGAAAAAGGCTGGCATTCAGAAAGGCGATATTATCAAGGAGTTCGGTGATCGAAAGATTAATGATTTTCAATCACTCAAAGAGGCTGTCGCAGAAACGATGCCAGGTGAGATTGTTCGCGTGCGAGGGCTTCGCGACGGATCACCCGTCTTTTTTCGGGTGGTGATTGGTCGAGGCGAATAACGAGAGACTTAACGAAAGTTTGGAATTGGGGTTGGTGGAAAATGGTGAATAGAAGCATGCGACATTATGTAAAGACTCTGCCCTTGGTTGTCATGGCGATGGTGTTGGCAACCGAAGCACAGACGTCACAAGCTCAGTTTGAGCCTATTGCTCGTCGCGATAACGCCTCCATGATGAAGCTGGTTCAGCCAGTAACGCAGAAAATCGCCGGCTCGGTTGTGCAAGTGTATAGCGGTGATCGCCCAGTGGCCTTGGGAACCATTGTCGCTGAGGATGGTTTCATTCTGACGAAACGAAGCGAATTAAGCGGTGATCCGATTCGCGTTCGGTTAAACGACGGCCAACTCTTGCCTGCTCGTGTTGCAGCTGTGCGGCGAAGTAACGATTTAGCGATGCTTAGAGTCGAAGGTGATCTCACCTTGCAGCCCGCGGAGTTCACAGGCGAAGTACCAGCGGTGGCGAGCTTCGTCATCAGCGTGGGGCGGAAATCAAAGCCGATTGGATTGGGTGTGATTGGTGCCAAGCCACGCCGGATTTCTCACCAAGGGCGTCTTGGTGTGGTGCTGCAAGATGACCGAACTGGGCGAGCTATGGTGCGTGGCGTGTTTCCAGACAGTGGAGCTGAAGCGGCAGGCCTGAAAGAGGGAGACCTCATCGTAGCAATCAACGGACGAGCAGAACGCAGTCGTCTGGGGGTCATCGAAACGCTCCGTGGAATGTTTCCTGGGGAAAGTGTTCGCCTGACAATCACTCGAAATGATGCGACGACCATGGATGTAGACGCTTCGATTCGTGATCTGAAAGTCATGCAGGAGTCCGAGAGCGACGCGAGAGTTAATGGCCCGCGTAATGTTCGTCTGTCCGGCTTTGATCAGGTCATGCAGCATGACACGGTTTTGGATCCTGATGAATGCGGTGGACCTTTGATGGACACCAAGGGCAACGTGATTGGGATCAATATTGCCCGTGCTGGACGTGTCGTGAGCTACGCTTTGCCTGCATCCCTGATCTTGCCCGAGATGATCAGTATGCTTGCTGAGGCACGCGCCGGCAGTCGTTGATCTGAGAGTGCGAATCGAAAACGGTAGCGTTGCTGCAGAGGATTAAAACCAAAATCGGTTTCAGCGTTCACTCAAAAATTCTTTGCATGATCGTGACATCACACCACTTGTCTTGCATGCGTCCGATTTCTTTCTGCACGCCGACGATTTCGTATCCATGGCGTTCGTGAAAGGATATGCTTCGATGGTTGTCGCTTATTATCTTTGCGACCGCATGGTGTAACCCTGATTGGCGGCAGTGCTGTTCGATTTGAGTTTGCAGCAAGTTTCCGATACCACATCCGGTGGAATCAGGGTGAAGGTAAATAGCGGTCTCGCATGTATAGCGGTAGCCATGGCGAACGCTATGAGGTCTTGCAGCTGACCAGCCAAGGATCTGTTGACCAACTTCGGCAACGAACCATGCTGCCGGAACCGGCTTTTCAATGAGTTTGCCAACTTCGAACGCTTTCCAGAGTTGCGTGTCGAAGGTCGATCCACCGAGTTTGATATGGTCGTTGTAGATATCGGAAATTGCAGTGGCGTCTAACACGACAGCCTTTCGGATTTTTGCTTCAATCATACTTTCCGAATGCTATCACTTGGTCGCGAATTGATTTTGTTTGGGTTAGTTTGTTGCCACAACCAACGTAAGCTCTCGCCTATCTGTGTTTCGTGGTGCTCCGTTGTAAGGCCATCGTGATCAAGTCCTTCCATGAGTACTTTTCTGACTGGTCCACTATATTTTTCCAGCATTTCATCTTGGAAATGGACCGGAACGAGGGTGTCGAACTCGGATTGCAGAACCACTGCAGGTAGGCTGACTTTCCCGGCTGTTTTCATCGTATCCATCGAATCACACAAATCTGCAATTACCGGATTGATCAGGCCAAAGTGCGGGTAGGACTTGGCTGCCCGTTTGATGACCTGTCTTAGTGGGGGTGGGTTTCGCAGTATTAGCCCAGTTCGCTTCGGGTTCGGTGTATGTGTGGCTGCGATGTGAAGCACTGAAACGCAGCCAAGGCTATTGCCACATAACCAAATTGACGTTTCCGGACCTGCATATTTTTCGGTGACCGTCGTCCAGAAAGCTGACGCTGCGCGAGCCATGGTTGAAAGGCTCGCATGTCCGCTGCTACCGCCGTATCCAGGAGGATTCCACGTCCAGACGGCGTTTGGTATTGAATCCAGCATCGCGGTTGGGAATGCGGTCGAGCGTTCGGCTCGTCCTGCAGTTCCCGGGAATTTCAGAACGAGCAGTTCAGGCTGCTTGGATTCATCGTGGCTCTGTTGAACAAAACACTCGATCGTGTCTGGTTCACATGGCAGTCTCATTCTTTTCAGATTCGGAGCGTGAATCGGGTGCTGCGATGGTCGCAGCACCATTCGATCAAGCAGGTGGCGCCGGAAAGAGCGAAGGGGTCGCCGCAGCATGGTAAAGTCTTACCTCAAGTTCAGGGCTGGCCTCAGTGGACACGCTGTCCCGGCAGAGCACCATCATCGACACTCAAGATAAATACGTCAGCACCGCCCGGGCCAGCAGCGGTGACCATCCCTTCACTGAGCCCAAATCGCATTTTCCTTGGCTTCAGATTCGCGACCATCACAACCAGTCGCCCAACAAGATTCTCTGGCTCATAGGCGGCTTTGATTCCCGCAAATACCTGCCGACGCTCTTCACCACCAAGGCTGAGCGTTAGCTTCAATAACTTGTTTGCTTCAGGGACGTGCTCAGCACTGACCACGCGGGCAACTCTAAGATCTACCTTGGCAAAGTCATCAATCGTGATTTCTTCGGAGAGCGGTTCATCTTTAAGCGGTTGATCACTGTCATCAAAGGTAGGTTGATTGCCTGTTGCTGCATCTTCTGCTGCTAGGTCTTTGCTTTCTTCAATCATTTTTTTCAATTCCTCAGGTTGTACTCGATCCATCATACGTTTGAATTTTGAAACAGGTATCCCGATCAAAGGCTCTTTACTTTGATTCCAGGATGTAATCTCCTCACCCAGCAATTCGCCACACTTCACTGCCAGCTCTGGCAGTACTGGGGCAAGATAGACGGCAAGTTGGCGAAAGAGATTCAACGCTACTGTGCATGTGTCTCGCAATTCGTCAGTTCGTTGCTCATCTTTTTTCATTTCCCACGGTTTGGCATGCTCGACATATGGATTTGCCGCGTCGGCTAGTTCCATGATCTTACGCATCGCTTTGGCGTACTCACCAGCCTCATAGGCCGCAGCGATCTCGTCACCCGCGGATGCCGCCGTAGCGAACAGACCGCCGTCATCGGGATAGGTGGCGGAGAGCCCCGTTTTGTTGGCAAACTTGCCAACGCGACTCGCCAAGTTGACGACTTTGCCGACCAGATCACTATTCACTTTCTCAGTGAATTCCTCGACCCCTAAATCCAAATCTTCGACACGTGAGGTCAACTTGGTGGCATAGAAATATCGTAGGCAGGATGGATTTGCATACTTCAGGTACGTCTCTGCAGCGATCAAGGTCCCGTCTCGCTTGGACATCTTCTTGCCGCCGACATTCAAGAAACCGTGAATGTGCACCTTGGTAGGCATATTATATTGAGCTGTTTTCAGCATGCCGGGCCAGAACAGCGTGTGGAAGTAGGTAATGTCTTTCCCGATGAAGTGGTGAATCTCGCAATCGGGATCTCGCCACCAGTCGGCTAACTGTTCACCATTGGAGTCACACCATTCTCGAGTGCTGGCGATGTAGCCAATTGGGGCGTCGAACCAGACGTACCAATAGTTACCAGGGAAATCTGGTATTTCAAATCCAAAGTACGGCGCTGGTCTGCTGATGTCCCAGTCTCGCAACTCTTCCGCCAGAAAATGTCCCTTCAAATAGTTTGCGACTTCACTCTGAAGGGCGCCGCTTGTTTCGACCCAGTCGTTCAGAAAAGAATGCAGTTTTTCTAATTGAACAAACAGGTGATTGGATTCACGGAGGATCGGTGTTGCACCGCTGAGCGTACTCTTTGGATCAAGCAGATCTGTAGGGTTGTAGGTTGCGCCGCAGGTGCAATTATCACCAGCCTGGTCCGTTAGACCACAGGTTGGACATGTGCCACGTACAAATCTATCTGCTAGAAACGTTTCTGCTTCTGGATCGAAGAGTTGTTCAATTGATCGCTGCGTAATCAGATCTGCATCACGCAGTGATTGCCAGAACTCAGCACAGACTTCACGGTTTGCATCGCTGTTGGTGCTGCCGTAGTGATCAAATTCGATTCCAAAGCCAGAGAAGTCACGTTGATGAGCCGAGCTCATATCGCCAATCAGGGCTTCTTCGCTTCGCCCTTCCTTGCGGGCGCGAATCATGATCGCGGTGCCGTGCGTATCATCAGCACAAATGTAGATGCAGCGGTTGCCACGCATCTTCTGAAACCGGACCCAAATGTCAGTCTGGATGTACTCGACCAAATGTCCGATGTGAATCGGTCCATTGGCGTAGGGCAGAGCACTGGTAACGAGGATTTTGCGTGTCATGAATGAATGCAACGGAGAAACAGGATGGGGCACCGGATTGTACTCGTCTGAGACACTTCATACGACGCCACGCGATGAACTGAAGTCATGAAAGAATCAGTTCCACTGAAAGGGCTCGGAAGCGGCATTGAAAAAAATCCTGAAATCCATGCTTTAATTGAAAAAAAGTGTCAAGTTTCAAGGTCCGATTGATGTTTGATCTTGCCTTCGAATAGGTTTGTCACCGACTATCCCAACAAGGGTCGTCTGCGGATTGTGTTCGACCCGGCAATGCTTTTTGAGTGGCAGGATGCCCGATCAAAAAGCAAAGTTCATGCATACTCTGTCCATGGAGGGGCGAACGCGATGAGACTGATTTTCGCACTATTGGCTGCCGGTTTTTTTGGGCTTTTCGCTACATCCCAGGCTGCTGTGGCCAGTGATGCGATTCTGCTGGATTTCTCGTCGGCTCACTGCCCCCCGTGCCAGGCAATGAAACCAACCCTTGCTCAACTTGCTAGCAAGGGTGTTGCCATTCGGCATGTTGACGTCGTCTCCGAACCACATTTGGCGGCTCGCTACGGCATTCGCAAGACACCAACTTACGTTGTCGTGTCCGGCGGCAAAGAAGTTGCCAGATTGTTGGGGCAGCAATCGATGGCTGCTCTGCAGGCAGCGCTTGCAAGCAATCCCTCGGGACCTCGGATTCCCACGCGAGCAACGGATTCTTCCTTTCAAAACATTGCGGCTCCAGCAACCCGTCTTGCTCCGCTGACAAGCGGAACACCAGCGACCAGTGTCAAGTCTACCTCTGCTATTAGCGAAGCGATGCCGACGGTGTCGCTTGCTCAAGCAATCGAGATTGCCCGCGCGGCAACGGTGCGTCTTCGGGTGCATGATGGGCGCGGATATGGTGCCGGTACTGGAACAGTCATTGATACCAACGGTGATCAAGCGCTAGTTTTAACATGTGGGCATCTGTTCCGCGAAAACAAGGGTGATGGAAAAATTGAAGTCGATCTTTACATCGGCGGGCAGACTCAGACTGTAATCGGTGAGTTGCTTGATTATGACGCTGACACGCATGATGTTGCACTTGTCGCAATCCGTCCTGGCTTTCAGATGCAAGCAGTCCAAATGATGCATCGAGAGGAACGGGTGCGTGCCGGCCAAACCGCATTCAGTTTTGGATGTGATCGGGGTGCTGATCCTTCCCGTCGTGACACCCGGATCACAGGCGTTGACAAGTACGATCAACACTTGGGGGTTTCCAATCTCGAGATTGCTGGTGCACCGATTGATGGCCGAAGTGGTGGTGGACTGTTTGACGAGGCTGGTCGATTGATTGGTGTTTGTAATGCTGCAGACTATGAGGGTGATGTTGGGATCTATGCTGGACCGGGCTCTGTGCAGTGGCAGCTTGATAGAGCAGGCTTGTCCACGATTTACACGCGTGCTCCGGCTCCACAGGCACGGTTGGCTTCGCTGACGCGAGAGAGTTCAAGTGTTGATTTTTCTTCCAGCATCCAGCCAAGCGGTGAAGCTACTGGCATTGCACAGGCCGGATCACTTTTCGCTGGTGCCGCGACCTCCAGCGATCAGGAAGTGATTGTGATTGTGCGAGATCGAAGTAATCCGATCGTTCCAACTCAGGTAATGACGCTCAGCCAGCCATCCGCGGGGCTGATGCAAATGATTCAACAGCACGCAAAGTAGAAGCTGAATCTCAGATTGGTGGCAAGCTCAACATCAGCGTATTACCTGTCTCTTATACACATCTCCGAGCCCACGAGACCGAGGCTGATCTC
>CAJXTM010000035.1 GCA_913061385.1 uncultured Rhodopirellula sp.
ACGAGATCAGCCTCGGTCTCGTGGGCTCGGAGATGTGTATAAGAGACAGTCGCGACTCTGGTGGGCGATTCTGGTGGGGCTGCTGTTGCCAGTGATTCAGGCGGCACGGGGAGCAGCGAGGCATGTGCAATGACATATCAATCTTCAACCGATTGGTATTGCGCTGCACAACTATCATGGTGCGTTTCGGCGTTTTCCGCCTCAGCGCACGCAAGATAGATTTCATGGTTGAGTATGTTTTAGATTGCCTTGCAGAGAAAATCAGAATGTTCGTGACAACTGGCGAATGAATTGTCGTTGGCACGCGTTAGAATGCCAACGCGGTCTATGCAACGGCGCCCACCTTTAGGTGTTCTTCTTCAAGGTGATCCGGAACAGCCCGGACACACATTACCGATGGATGCTGAGCTGCTTCCACTGACTATGTAGCGTTCAATCCAGTCTCGGCTCGTTTGGCCACAGCCGATCAGATCGCGGTCGTCTTCCATCGGTTTGAGGAGAGAATGGGAACGGGTTAGTTTACGTGATGCGTTCGATGGCTTATCCCCGCCGATTTTACTCGCGGAAGACACAACGCGGCCCGATTCTTACCGTGCTGAGAAACGGTCGGGCCACACTACAGCCCTTCGAGTGGTGGTGATTTCGGGTTCACCAATGAGGTGGTGAAGGGAATCTGCCCAATCAACTGCGCCAACAACAGCGAACTGTAATCTTTCCGTTACGGTGGTGTTCACTTTGTGCTGGCAGATGCGGCTGTCCGCTTTCTGTTCAAGGCGATATTGATACGATGGCCTCATTGATTGCTGCCAATGGGCATGAATTGATTCTGGTGGACGTTTTCGTTCGTTGTTCCGGGGACTCACCGTCTGGACCAAATGGCCTTCTTGGGTTCTGCTGAGTGTGATTAAATTTCCCTTTCAGCCTGATGTTCAGCAGCATGCCACTTGTTTCCATCGACGATCTTTCCATTGGCTTTCGTGGTCCTTCCCTTCTGGATGGAGTCTCCGCGACCATCGAGACTGGGCAGCGTATTGGTCTCCTGGGCCGGAATGGAGCAGGCAAGACGACGCTGATGAGATTGCTGGATGGGAAAATGCAGCCCGATTCGGGCGTAATCAATGTCAGTCCGGGAGCAAGAATCGCCCGCCTGACACAGGATGTACCACGTGACCTTGAGGGCACGATTCACGAAGTTGTGACCGCGGGCCAGTCAGATACAGATGACCCTGAGTTCCAGTGGCAAATCCAACATGCCGTCGATTCCACCCTGTCTCGGATGCAGCTGGTTCCCGAGATTGAATTTCAGACACTTTCCAGCGGCATGAAGCGTCGAGTCCTGTTAGCGAGGGCGATTGCGTCTGAGCCAGATATTTTGCTGCTGGATGAACCCACCAACCATCTCGATATCTCCTCCATCCTGTGGCTGGAGAATTTTCTGGCGAGGTGGAGGAAAACCTTGATCTTTGTCACGCACGATAGATCTTTCCTGCAAAATTTGGCCACACGGATCTGGGAGATCGATCGTGGAAGGCTGTTTGATTGGTCCTGTGATTATTCAACCTTTCTGAAACGGAAAGAGGCGGCGATTGCAGCAGAGGAAAAACAGAACGCTTTGTTCGATAAGCGATTAGCCGAGGAAGAAGTCTGGATTCGTCAGGGGATCAAAGCTCGACGAACACGTAATGAAGGACGTGTGCGTGCACTCAAAGTGATGAGAGTTGAACGATCCGATCGTCGACAAGGCGAAGGCAAGGCAAAGATGAGGTTGCAGGAGGCAGAGCGAACGGGAGCACTTGTTACCGATGTCAAAGAAATGTCTTTTGGATACGGTGACCAGAAGATCATTGATGGCTTCACCACCATGCTGATGCGAGGTGATAAGGTCGGGATTATTGGACCCAATGGTGTAGGGAAGACGACGTTGCTGAAGTTGCTGCTGGGACAACTCAAACCACACGAAGGCAGCGTGCGGATGGGAACTAACTTGCAGATTGCCTACTTTGATCAGCTTAGAGATACGCTTGATCCTGATAAGACTGTGGTCGAGAACGTCGGTGAGGGGAGTGACAAAATTCAGATTGGCAACAAGACCAAACACATCATGGGCTACCTGCAGGACTTTCTATTCACTCCCGAAAGAGCACGTACCGAGGTGAGGTTCCTGTCGGGTGGGGAACGAAACAGGGCATTGCTCGCACGTCTGATGACGAAGCCAGCAAATGTAATTGTTCTCGACGAACCTACGAATGATTTGGATAGTGAAACACTGGAACTGCTCGAGGAGCAGTTGGCAGACTTTAATGGAACTCTGCTGATGGTCAGTCACGACCGAACATTTCTCAACAATGTCGTAACGAGCACCATTGTCTTTGAAGAGGGTGGTGTCCATGAATATGCTGGAGGCTACGACGAGTGGAGAGCTGCTGTTGCCAGAAAACTGGCGGATCAAACAGAGACATCTCAGCCGGCAACCGACAGCAGCAGGAACGAGAAGCTGAAAACAGCTCCCGCAGAAATCAAAAAACTCTCGTACAAAGACAAGCGGGAATTAGAACAATTGCCTAAGAAGATCGAGGCGATGGAGGTGGCCATCGCTGCACTTCATGAGGAGATGGCCGCAACAGACTATTATCAAAAACCAGCCGATGTGATTGCATCGGACGCTTCCCAGCTGAAAAAGTTGGAGGGTGAACTGGCGGAGTCTTATTCACGGTGGGAAAAACTGGAGTCCTGATCGCAGGAATTGGGCTAGCTTCGTTTGTTTTCCTCACTCCGTAGCAAGACCCATCGGTGCAATCGGAAGACGAATTATTGGCTGGTGTGCGGCATTCCTGCGAAATATGGGGTTTTTCCTCAAGACGGCGTTACAGAATCAGGTCATGGGACCATCGGTAAATGATGAAAAACGAGTAGATTTGCCCCGTCTGGGTCAGGCTTGATCCGTCTCGAAGCAAAATCCGGCTCTTGGGTGAATCTCTGTTAAACTAGCGTAAGGGAATCCGGTTCCCCCCACCGCTGGTGTCTTCTATTGGCACCGCACCGCAAGTTCATCTGAGCCGCTACAGAGAAGCGTTCTCAGCTTCCCAATCTAATGACGGATTCTGGTGATCTTCCACTCCCCAGGCTCCTTCGCTCCTCTGTTTTGACGCAACTCAAATCCATGAAACTGTTTTCTCGGCTTTGTTACATCAGCACTCGATTGATTCTTGTTCTTCTCGCGTTCCTGATGCTCACGGGAGTATTCAACGCTGAGGCTGAAGAAGTTGATTTCAATACACAGATTCGACCTCTGTTATCAAACAATTGTCTGACCTGTCATGGGCCGGACGAAGACGAGCGGGCAGCCGGACTGCGGCTCGATACAGAAGCAGGTTCGCGGTTGGATCTAGGGGGATATGCTGCCATTACGCCGGGGAACCCCAGTGCGAGCGAATTACTTCAACGCCTGACGACGGACGATGATGAGTTGAAGATGCCGCCCGAGGGAAAAGGCAGTCGCTTGACGCCTGAAGAAGTTGAGCTTGTTCGTCGCTGGATTGCTGAGGGTGGAAGCTATCAAAAGCATTGGGCGTATGAAAAGCCAGTGCGTCCGTCTCTTCCGATTGTGAACAAGACCCAATGGCCGCGGAATTCAGTTGACCATTTTGTGTTGGCTGAGTTGGAGGCACGGGGACTCAAGCCTTCGCCTGAGGCTGATCGTTGGACTTTGGCGAGACGTGTTTCATTGGACCTGATCGGTTTACCGCCGTCTTGGGAGGAAGCGCAGGCGTTCGTCGAGGATGAACAGCCCGATGCATACGAACAATATGTTGGTCGGTTACTGGAGAAGCCTGCTTTTGGTGAGCGCTGGGCACGAGTTTGGCTCGACCTTGCCCGCTATGCTGATTCAGCTGGCTATGCCGATGACCCTCCGAGAACCATCTGGGCATTCCGTGACTACGTCATTAAATCCCTAAATGAAAACAAGCCATTCAATCAATTCACGATCGAGCAAATCGCAGGCGATTTACTCGAGAATCCAACGCAAGACCAACTGGCCGCAACTGCCTTCCATCGCAACACCCTGACGAATAATGAAGGGGGAACCAATGATGAAGAGTTCCGTAACGTTGCTGTAATTGATCGTGTGAATACGACAATGGCTGTGTGGATGGGGACGACGATCGCGTGTGCACAATGTCATACGCACAAGTACGACCCGATTACTCAGGAAGAGTACTTTAAGTTCTTTGCGTTTTTTAATAACACGCAGGATGCAGACCGGCGAAATGAAAGTCCTATCGTCGACATTTGGTCAGAAGAACAGAAGATAGAAAAACAACGTCTGGCTGAGCAAGTAATCGCATTGCAGCGAATCATCGAGACCGGAACGCCTGAGTTGCAGAAGGCAGAGCGAGATTGGTTGGCTGGATTGGAAACCGAAGCAACATGGATAACGTTGGATCCGTCTGATCTGTACGCAGACAACCGTGAGTTAACCGCTCAAGATGGCTGGATTGTGGGGGGAGAAAGGAAGCCAGAGACGGATCAGTACAGATTGACGTTTCCTATCCCCAATGGCGATCTCGTTGGCATACGTCTGGAAGTTCCAAGCGAGCAGAGCGACAACTTCGTTGTTACAAATGTTGCAGCCATGTTGAGAAAGAAAGGCAAGGCCGCCATCGATGCGAGATATGTGCGAGTCGATTTGGCTGGTGCAGGGAAAATGATCCACTTGGCAGAGATACAGGCATTTGTTGATGGTGATAACGTCGCAATGTCAGGCACTGTGACCGCGAGTTCAGAGGACTTCGGGGGGAAAAATGAATATGTAAACGACGGCAAGACTGATGGGCAGTTTAATAATCGCTCAGTGAGTCACACCAAAATCGAAAAAGATCCGTGGATTGAAATTGACTTGGGCGAGTTGAGTTCAATTGACCGTATAGCTCTCTGGAATCGTACAGACAGTGCTCCTGCTATACAACAAAGGCTAAAGGGATACCGAGTTTCATTGTTGAATGAAAATCGCGATGTGGTTTGGGAGCGAACACCAAAGGATGTTCCATCACCCAGTTCTGAATTCAATACTGGTGGTCCGTCGAGATTGCCACTGGCAGTTGCATTCGCAGATCATGAACAAGACGGATTTCCTGCCGCTGCTGTTTTGCAGGAAGATGGAAATGGTTGGGCAATTGCCCCTAAGGTGGGACGTCCGCACACGCTCACGTTGCTGCCGCGGCAACCAGTGGCGTTGGAAGACGTTGATTTGATTCTGACAATCGAGCAGGAATCCAAGTTTCCCAAGCATGTGATCGACCGGTTTCGTGTTGCGATGACGTCTGATCAGGGGCTGGCAAAGGTTGCCGCGATTCCGCCCGAGATACTACATCTTGTGCGAAGTTGGCAGGCAAAGCAGGAACTCAGTGACGCTGATGTGGCAGAATTGTCTGCCTACTACCGAAGTATCACACCTTTATTGAAGTCTCAGCGAGAAGAACTGAAAAAGACAGAGGCGAGTTTAGCTGCGATCAAGCCCGCAACCACTGTTCCCGTCATGGCGCAGGTAGCCGATTCTGCCAAGCGTGAAAGTCGTGTTCAGCTTCGTGGTAATTACCAGAACACTGGTGTTGTTGTAGAAGAGGGAACACCTTCGGCATTTCATGCCTTGCCCGAAGGTGCCAAACGCGATCGTTTAGCGTTGGCAAAGTGGTTGGTTGATGACGAAAACCCCTTGACCGCCCGCGTGATTGCTAACCGTCATTGGGAAGAGATCTTTGGTGTAGGAATTGTTCAGACAAGCGAGGAATTTGGATCGCAAGGTGACTTGCCCTCGCATCCACAATTGCTGGATTGGCTGGCTGTTGAGTTGCAGCAGAACGGCTGGGACTTAAAGCAGCTGCTGACTGTGCTGGTGACCTCCGCAACTTATCGTCAGAGCTCCTATTCCAGTGAAGAACTTCGACTTGCTGATCCGGCAAATCGTTTCTACGCCAGAGGACCAAGGTTCCGAGTTTCTGCCGAAATGGTCAGGGATCAGGCACTGTTCGTCAGCGGTTTGTTGAGTGATCGTATGTATGGTCCACCCGTCAAACCACCGCAGCCTTCGCTTGGGCTCAAGGCAGCTTTTGGCTCCGCGACTGACTGGCAAGCGAGCACTGGAGAAAATCGTTATAGACGAGGACTTTATACGTCATGGCGGCGTTCCAGTCCCTATCCATCCATGGCTCAATTTGATGCCCCCAACCGCGAAGTGTGTACTGTCCGTCGCATTCGTACTAACACGCCGCTACAGGCGCTAGTGACTCTGAACGATCCCGTCTATGTCGAAGCGGCTCAAGCGATGGCCCGGTCGATGATTGCTCAAAGTAACGATCCTGCCCAAAGAATTCAGTATGCCTTTCGTCATTGCCTGCTCCGTGAACCATCCGAAGCCGAGGTTAAGCGTATCACTGACTTGTTCCGTATTGTGGCGAAGGAATTTGAAGACCAGTTGGAGCAGGCTGAGCAAATGGCAACCGTGCCAATTGGACCTTTGCCAGAAGGTGGAAACGCAATCGAGTTCGCTGCTTGGACGGTCGTGGGCAATGTGATTTTGAATCTTGATGAAATGTTTATGAAACGCTGATGCAGTTCCGATTTTTACTCCTCTTTGTTCCACCCGAATATCTTTCGTAGCCAGTCATGAAACGAACCCACGAACAATTGCAGCAGCAGACTCGACGACACTTTTTTCAACAGTCTGCAGCAGGGCTGGGCGGGATTGCCTTGAATAGTCTGTTAGCGTCTGAAGGAAGTGGTGCGGACAGAACAGCCGCCAATCCACTGGCGCCGCAACTGCCGCATTTTCCGGCTAAAGCAAAACGTGTCATTTATTTGCATATGACTGGCTCGCCTCCAAACCTCGACATGTTTGATCGGAAGCCTGAATTGGTCAAACGAAATGCAGAAGACTGTCCCGACCAGTTTCTTGCAGGACGAAAATTTGCGTTCACTTCTGGAGTTCCAAAGCTGATGGGATCGCCTAGAAAGTGGTCGCAAGTTGGCGAGTCAGGTATGTGGATGTCGGACGCCATTCCGAATTTTCACGATATTGCAGATGAAATGTGTGTGGTCCATTCGATGCACACTGATCAGTTCAATCACGCACCAGCAGAGTTGTTGGCATATACGGGATCACCGCGGTCAGGAAGACCATCGATCGGGTCTTGGGTCACCTATGGCTTGGGTAGTGAGAACGAGAACCTGCCAGGTTTCGTGGTGCTGATATCAAGTGGTGTGCAGCCCAACGGCGGTAAAAATTCATTTGGAAGTGGATTTCTTCCGTCGGTGTATCAAGGGGTGCAGTGTCGGTCCAAAGGTGATCCCGTTCTCTATGCCTCTAATCCCAAGGGAATGGATCGTAGCATGCGACGCTTGAGCCTTGATGCTCTTAAAGACCTCAATGAAATTCAGGCAAATGAATTGGGACACCCCGAAACGTTGACAAGAATTTCGCAGTATGAATTAGCGTTTCGGATGCAAACTGCTGTCCCCGAAGTGATGGATATCTCACAGGAATCGCAGCAGACTCTTGATAACTATGGTGCAAAGGTTGGTGGTTCCAGTCTTGCAAATAATTGCCTGCTGGCGAGGCGATTGGTGGAGTCCGGCGTGCGATTTGTCCAGTTATTTGACTGGGGCTGGGATTTTCATGGAACTGGAAAGCAGGAAGGTTTGACCGAGGGCTTGACCAACAAATGCGCCACGATGGACAAGCCGATCTCCGCGTTGATCAAAGACCTGAAACAACGCGACTTGTTGAGGGACACGCTTGTTGTGTGGGGTGGGGAGTTCGGTCGAACACCTTTTCGTGAAGGACGCACTGCAAAAAGTGCTGTGCTGGGACGTGATCATTACCCAGATGTGTTCTCGATGTGGATGGCTGGGGGCGGCGTAAAGGGTGGCTTCGATTACGGAAGTTCCGATGAATTGGGTTTCAGCATCGCGGAAAATCCTGTCCACGTGCACGATCTGCAGGCTACCATCCTGCACCAACTTGGTTTTGATCATGAGAAACTGACCTACCGCTTTCAGGGCCGGGACTATCGCCTGACAGACGTTCATGGAAAAGTGGTAAAAGATCTGTTGGCTTGACTTGGGTGAGTGCTCAGATGAACCGCAAGTGCAATCGGTTAGTGATCCGAAACCACAGTTGCTGACCGTGGGAAGATGTTTTGCGGCTGACCAACGATGTTGCGGCGAAATCGATTGCTTTGGCTGCTCTATGTTGTGATTTGACTATGTATTTCGCTGGGTGATTCAGCCGGGTTACAATTGGCGTTTTGGTTCCGTACTACGTCAGATCCGTACCACTACAAAGTTGATCCGTGATGCGTTGTCAGCTGATTTTATTTCTGGCTTTCTGCTTGGTTTCGCCACTCACTGCAAAGGCTAGTGAGCGTGTTACATGGACAACCTCGCGTGTGGTTGGGTCGCCGGATGAACCAAAACCATTTTCTGTTAAACGTGTTTATCCCCAGTTGCAATTCAATCAACCTGTTGAGTTGATGGCAGTTCCCGGGACAAATAAAATGATGGTTTTGGAGGTGACGGGCAAGCTTTTTGTGTTTGAAAATAACGCCGCCTGCCAAAACGCTGAACTCGTTGTCGATTTGAATCCTCTTATCGACAACTTCAGACGTGCTTATGGATTTGCATTGCATCCAGAATTTGAAACCAACCGGCAGGTGTTTGTCGCTTATGCCGGGGATCCGGTAGCCCGCCCTGATGGTTCCAGGCTGTCGCGGTTTGTTGTGAACGACGATGGACCATTGCGAGTCGATACGGCTAGTGAAGAGGTGCTGATGACATGGCCGTCTGGGGGGCACAATGGCTGCGCTATTCGTTTCGATTCGAAAGGGTTGCTGTACTTCTCAACTGGTGACGGAGCCAGACCGTTTCCACCCGATGAATATAATGTAGGTCAGAATCTTTCTGACTTACGATCATCCATTTGCAGAATTGATGTGGATCATCCGTCAGAAGATCGCAAGTATTCGATTCCAGCAGATAACCCGTTTATTGATGTTCCCGATGCAAGAGGTGAAATTTTTGCTTACGGATTCAGGAACCCATGGCGGTTTACCATTGTTCCCGGCACTGACCAGATCATTTGCGGTGATGTCGGTTGGGAATTGTGGGAACTGATCTTCGATGTGAAACGAGGCGGAAATTATGGCTGGAGTATCTTCGAGGGGCCTCAGCCTATTCGCCGTGATGTGCAGCAGGGGCCAACCCCGATCGAGCTGCCACTGGTCGCGTACCCCCATGCCGTTGGGCAGTCCGTTACAGGGGGGCATGTTTATCGAGGTAAGAAAATCCCCGAGTTAGAGGGTGTTTATTTGTACGGCGACTATGTCACTGGATTGTTGTGGGGCATGCGTCATCAGGGTGATCAGGTGACATGGAATCCGGTTCTTGCAGAAACAGGTTTGCCAATCATTACATTTGCTGAGACCCCCGATCATGAAACGCTGGTGGTTGGCTACGACGGTGGCATTTATCAATTAGTACGCAATCAGGTCATCAAATCTGCTGCCGGTTTTCCGCGACAATTGAGTGCCACAGGTTTGTTTCAAGACACTGGGAAAATGGATCCTGAGGTTGGTGTCATTCGTTACGGCATCGCAGCAGGTTCATGGCAGGGAGGTGCAACCAGTGAATTTCTGCTGGCAGTGCCGGGGCAGGAAACAATACAGATTTCTCGTTTGCAACGTGGTTGGAAATATCCTCCCGGCACAGTCTTTGTAAAGACTTTGTCACTTGGTAATGTGCGTGTTGAAACGCAGTTGCTGCATTTTGACGGGATCAATTGGCAACCATACAGTTACCTGTGGAACGATGAGCAAACTGATGCAGAGTTGGTCGAACCCGCAGGTGTTGAAAAACAGATTCAGCACGAATTGGTTGATGGTCAGGTGACGACCACAACCTGGAAAGTGCAAAATCGTGCTCAATGCCGATCCTGTCATGGCAGGCAGAATGGTGGTGCCGTTGGGTTTTCACTGGAGAACCTGGGTGACACACAAATTTCAAAATTCATTAAAAGTGGTGTGTTGAATCGAGCTGCACCACCGCAGTGGGGTGTCGCCACCATGGTAAGCCCGGACGATCGGTCTAAATCACTTGATGCTCGGGCTCGATCTTATCTGGCGGCTAATTGTGCCCACTGTCATCGACGTGGTGGCGGCGGTACTGTCGCGGCTGACCTGTCATATTCGACTGGCGGGGAACAGATGAATGTCATCAATGCAGACCCAAGCCAGGGTGCATTCGGCATCGCTAATGCAAAGGTCGTTGCATCAGGGCTGCCGCTGAAATCAACCCTTTTCTACCGTATGGCCACCAGCGGAAGTGGGCACATGCCCAAGTTGGGCCATTGGGACAATGATCGAGCTGGCTTGCAATTGGTTCACCAATGGATTGCCTCACTTGAGCAGTCCGAGAATGAGTCGATGCCTGCTGCTAATGTTGATGAAGGGGATACATCAGTTGCGCTCAAGCGATTTTCTGAATTGCTCTTTGACAAAGAGATGACCCAGCAGCAGTTGCAAGTGACTGCAAAAGAGGCACAGCTGTCGGGAACACCGGTGACCGCTGCGTTGTTTGAGTGGTTTTTACCGATTCAAGATAGAAGGAAACGTTTGGGCAACAGCATTGATCGCGATGCCTTGCTAAAAGTGACAGGGGACGCCGTGCGTGGTCGCGAGCGATTCCTTGGTGGACATTCAATGCAGTGTGTTTTATGTCATCGAGTCCAAGGAAGTGGTCGCAGCGTTGGACCGGATATGGATGGAATCGGCAAGCGGCGATCGAGGCAGGAATTATTGGAGAGTATCCTTGATCCATCGAAGCTGATCGAACCAAAATACCGCAGTTATCAGGTGCTCACCACAAGTGGGCAGTTGGTAAGTGGTTTGTTGGTGCGAGATGCTGATGCGGAAGTAATACTGCGTTCTGCAGATGGCAAAAACTATCGAATCAGAAAAGATGAAATTGAGTCACAGCGTATGCAAACAGAGTCGTTGATGCCAAGTGGATTGGCTGCGGATCTGACAGTTCAGGAAGTTGCTGACTTGCTTGCTTTTTTGGAATCGCTGAAATGAGTTGTGTCTCATTTTCGATTTCATCATGGTTTGTTTTCGGACTTGCAATTGGCAGCGTGGTTTTCCTTTTACTATTCCCGTCTTAGCGCTTCAATTGGATCCATCCTTGCAGCACGACTGGCAGGGTACAGGCCAAAGAAAATTCCTACCGCAACGGAGATGGCAAAGGCAAGTGGAATCGACCATGGTACGATCACGGGGGTCACATTACTGATCGCGTCCGGGAGGTTGTTCATCGCTTCGGGGGCCCATGCTTGCAGGACGTACCGCAGCCAACCCATCACCGTCGGGCATGTCAGTCCCCCTACGATTCCGGCGATGCCTCCGATCGCCGACAGCACAATGGTCTCAGCGAGAAATTGGCGTGTGATGTCTTTTCGCTTCGCGCCCAGAGCCCTTCGGACACCAATTTCTCGAGTTCGTTCCGTGACGGTTGCCAGCATGATATTCATGATTCCAATGCCACCAACGATGAGGGTAACTGCGGCAATCATTCCCATGAATACCATGAACATCAAACGTGTGGTTTTGGCCTGCTCAAGCAGTTCCAGTGGAACGACAACGGCATAGTCTTTTTCGGTATGCAGTTTCTGCATTGTCCGTCGTATTGCGTCAGCAGTGGCGAGCACCTGATTGGGCGATTCGAGCTGAAACGTGATTTGGCTTAACTCAACTTCTTCTCCTGTACGCTGGCCTGACTGTACGAACAGGACTCGATCTCCGATTCGTTGCCAAAAAGTGTTCAGTGGTATGTAGATGTCTTTAGCAAAATCCTGAGCGGCGATGGATCCACCGATTCCAGCCGTTGCATTTCTAGGTAGCATTACACCTGTCTCTTATACACATCTCCGAGCCCACGAGACCGAGGCTGATC
>CAJXTM010000036.1 GCA_913061385.1 uncultured Rhodopirellula sp.
GAGTCGTCGGCAGCGTCAGATGTGTATAAGAGACAGAAACCTGGCATCTTTTGCTCTGCTGAGCGTGATTCTAGCCGGTTTGAAGCTGGTTGTTTCGCAGGAAGCAAGCAGGTAGTTGGGTTCTGAACAATTCGCTTTTCCACAATTTCAACGTGGGGCTCTTTACCCCCACTCTGCGAAATTCCATCGGAAATCGATTTGCCAGTTTTTTTCTGGTTTTTCAAAATTCTCGTGCAAGATTCTACGGCGTCGGAACGTAACTCTCGCGAACCGATGCTGATTTCGCCCCTTTTCAAACTACCTATCGATCGAGAGAAAACATGGCCAAGAGATCCGAAGTGAGATGTATCCGTAATTTGAAGCGACAACGCGGACTCGAACGACTAGAGGACCGTCGCTTGATGATTGCATCCGCAATCCCCACTATCGACTTTTGCGACAATGTTCAAGTTTATGGACCTGTTCAAGTTGGGCAATTCTCGCCAACGCTCGAGCAGCACAGTGATACACAAGACGTTGCCGATCGTATCGCCCGCATCGTTGATGGACAGAATACGAGTGCATTTCCAGCGGTCGGTATGGTGGGGGATCTTAGTGGCGGATACGGTTCGGGCACTTTGATTAGCCCCTTTCATGTTCTCACTGCAGGTCACTGTGCTGTTGATGGGAACGGGAACGCCATGGCCGACGCAACAGGAACATTTGAGGTGGGTGGCCGTGTGTATCAAACAGAACGCGTTTATCTGCATCCTGATTATGACGACTGGACCTTGGCAAACGATATTGCCATCTTTCAATTAAGTGAACGAGTTGTTGGTATTTCACCCGAGATGATCAGCAGACAGGCACCTGTCGTCGGCCAAACGCTGACCTTGGTTGGATTCGGTGGTGGCGGTACGGGAGACACGGGGCACACAGGGGACTATGGGACTAAGCGGGTCGGAGAGACTGCCATTGACCGCATTACCGGAACTGAAATTCAGTGGACTTTCGACCCAGGTGAAAGTAATACAGCACCTGGTGATAGTGGAGGACCCGGGTTTGTGTCTGTCGATGGGCAGCGTTTACTCGCAGGTATCACCTCCTATGGAACGAGTAACAATGCAGGGTATGGAGATGAGAGCGGTGACACGCGGGTTGATGTGTTTACGGAATGGATCGATTCAATTGTGGGTGATGGTGGCGGCTCAGAAGATGATCACGGTGATGAGATTGCTACAGCGACCAAGTTGGAATTGGATAGCACTGGTTCTGTCGCCATCGATGCTGTGCTTGAAGAAATGGGTGACCGTGACATGTTTACCTTCGAGCTGCAGTCTCTAAGTGAAGTGGCGATTGCCCTGGAAAGTGCTGGTTCAGACGTTGATACCTACCTGCGACTGTACGACGCGAATGGAGATCTGCTGGCAAAAAATGATGATTTTGCAGGCACCTACAACAGCAGTTTAACCATGGAACTTGAGGCGGGGAAATATGCCTTCAGTGCGGCGGGCTACGCCGACAGTGAAACGGGGCAATACATTGCCACTGTTAATGCTGACGAAGTTACCAGCGACTCTGGTGGTGACACGGTGGTGGTTGACTTAAATGCCAGAGGTCGCGGAAGAGCCGAGACGATTTTGGTTGCCGATGAGCTGTCTTTCTTGAGTTTTGAAGCAGTCAATACGGGCCGGACAACGGTTCGAACAGTGGCTCTGACTGACGGTGTTGATACGGTGATGAGAGTGCTCGATTCCAACGGCAGTGTTGTCGGGACGAATGATGACTACGGTCGTGGCGTGAACAGCAGAGTAAACTTCACTGCGATTGCGGGTGAGGTCTACACGATCGAAGTCGCTGAGTACAATGGCGCCGAAGGCGACTTTCGCCTGATCGTCAATAACCGAGGCTCTTGATTCAGCCTCAACCTGATTCAGGACGTTACTATTCATTCGTATTGAGCGTTCTGATGCAGATTGAGGCCGTCATCGCAAATGGACAGCCCGCTATTCGGAAAAACTCGCGGGCTGTCTGGCTCTTGCCAGGCTTGCCCTTTGATTTGCATCAAGTCCGTAGGACGTCGTCAAACAGTGACGCAGCAACGCGTCCGCTCCACTTGTGCCCTCCCGCAAACCTGTCGAAATGAAGATTGTTAGGTTTTCCAGAGGCGCGATACATGCATCGCAGACGCTCACGAAAGCGTTCGTCCCAGTCAGGTACAATCAGACGGTCCTGGGAACCTGTTTCCCAGACCGTCGGACGCGGCGCAATCAGACCACCGATTTCGGAATAGTCACCGTATTGCAAGAGTCTGGGAATGACCTGTGATCCGCAACTGTGACGTTGCGACAGCCTCTCCTGCATCAGATTTAATGCGCCGCTGATTGCCGATACGCGGATCCGCTGGTCAACAGCACTGACGAGCATTGCCATTCTTCCTCCATATGAAAGACCAGCGCAACCGATGCTGTTCGACTTCAAGTTTTTTTCGCGTTCCAATAGGCTGATGGACCAACGCAGGTCGCGTAGGTTGGCCGTGATCGGCAGTTGACCGAGAGCCTGCATTCTCACAAAGGTGACAGCACAAGGATCTTGCCCGCCGTAACGTTCCAAATCAACTCGACGCCCGAACGGAATCATGCAGGGCGCTGCAACCAAGTAGCCACGACGCACAAACTGTAATCCGTAGTCATAATTCGACTTCTCGATGTACTTGGAAGCGTCTAGCTTCTCTCGACGGCCGACAACGGCGTCATGTCCCAGAGGACCATGTCCGTGAATGCACAGGACACCAGGAAGCGGTGCGGATGAATCAGTTTTGGGTTTCAATAAATAGATCGGCAATGATGGAATCCCGTCGGCACTGAGCAGAAGATCAAGACGCGTGTGATCTTCAAGTTCTATTCGGCCCAATTCGGTCACTGACCACTCCTCCGGAGGTGAAGAATCACCAAGAAGCTCCGTAAGTTTGCTGCGGAATGTTCGTTGCCATTTTGTAAAGTCGGACTTGCTAGTGCCTTGAAATTGCAGGGACAATTTTGCACGCTGCATCGCCGTGACAAGATCGCGTTGAACGGTTGTGTCCGTGTCATCTGCCAGCAGGTGTTTTGCGTTGAAAAGATGGCTGCTTCCAGCCAGCCAACAGACCTGTTGTAAAAATTGCCGCTTGCTGAAAGACATGTAAAGTTCCTTCCCTGTGATTTGAAGTTGTGTGCAATTGCAGTTCTTGCTCGCAATGCCAGTCGCTGAGATCCACAGAGTAAGATCATAGCTTCAGTTTTGCTTCGTGGCAGTTCATTCGTCGTCATGCCGTGCCTCGGTATCGATCGTGACACTTGGAAATCAAATGCATGGCCTGCAAGATCTCTTATGCTGCGGCATCAGACTGCTCAATCAGCATTGCACGACGCCGCGGAAAGTAGCCAATACGGCGATCGGTCATGATTTCATTTCCAATGATGCCATCTGATCCTGCAAGCGACAACGACATGCCAATCAATGTCGGTAACTCGCCCGTCTGCAATGAATAACTTATCTGATCTATTTCAAAGTGGATTTGGCTTAGTTTCGTTGTGAATGTGCCAAAGCCAGGTAAGAAATCCTCGACCTCGCGTGCTGCCTGAGGCACGTTCTCAGGGTGCTCTGACAGATAGCTGTAGGGAGCACCCGTGTCGAAAAACATTGTCTGGGATTGTCCCGAAAGTTTCGCCTCCAGCGTCGGCACTCCCATGATGTTCCCGATTTCGAGTGTGTGACCCATCATTCCGATCGCAGCAGAATCCAGCTCCGTTTCTGTCAGCAGCATTGTCGCCGACGTTATGTCCCATAGGATGTCGAACTCGTTGAGGATATCCGTTCCAAGCAGTCCATCGAACTCTACTTCTACAAGTTCTGTCAGCTTGGCAATCGTGAGTCCGCTGTAGGTTGATTGAACCTCGAAAACACGTTGATATCCATCCTGACTCAACGTAAGACTTTTGCTTGGTGAGATGCTTTTCGGTGCTCCGGTGTCGACAAGCCATTTGCTGTGGGGTGTGTGCATGAACAGGTGTGATTTTTCGTACGTAAGTTTCATCGTGATCATGTCGTTTTCTCTACCCGAGTGGTGTGTTGTGATGGAAGCAGCTGTTGGGATAGCCGGAATGACACCATTGTCGCGCACGCCCGAGCGGATACGCCCGCGTATGAGCGCCCGCAGGCGGGCGTGTTACGCACGCGTTGGCAAATAAAACGCGAATTTTTGAAAAGGTCTTGACTGGCTTTTCATCGCCGGGGTTTCTGGAAATGCGATATTTTTAATTTGGGTTCTTTCGTGAATCCGCCAGCTTGCCCAGTCTCAGGGGACTTCCAATCCAGGAATTCCTTCGCGATTTTTCTTGCAACTGCACCGACGAGGCTTAGCATTCACCGCCCAAGCCGAAGCAGTTGCTAGCAACTGCTTTTGGCTGCAGGTTGATCTCGTGAACGATGCTTTTTTAGGAGGATAATGGATGACAGGAATTCTCTACCGACGATACACGCAGCAAAGAAAGCCACAGTGTTGCCCCAAGTGCAGAAAGAGAACTCTTGCCGATATTCTCTACAAGGATCTCATTCGCGATCATATTTCGTTCAGAGAGCGCGAGCAGTTGTTCAGTGGCGAGTTTGTGATTGGTGGGCGTCGTATGGTGACCGGCACGCGTGCAAAGGAAGAGGGATACGCGAAATGGATGTGTCGAAGTTGTGGCTGTGAAGTCTATGCAGCAAATCGCACGGAGTGTCTCGTTTTAACGGCAGGTTGAATGCACGGGGCTGCATCCCCCCCAAAAGATGCACCGCATATGAATGCCAGGTGTCGCTTCGCTTGTGCCTTGGTTTTCTGCTGTGAAGTTTTGCTGTGAATTGTCCCGTTGCTGTCATGGACGTGACGAGGCAGACTATGCTGGACGAGGTGGCACAGGATTGTCGAGGCTGATGGGTGACTGTTGTCCCTGGGGTTCGCGACTAGTGTTCTTTGCCACCTGCTAATTCTTCCGATTTACCTATCCATCCAGGAATCTATCATATGCAACGCAAACGCAATCTGACGCGTCGAGGGTTTGTTCAAGGCACTGTCGCGACCGGGTTGGCGTCAGGCGGATTGTTGTCAGCCGATCGAGCTCTTGGTTTTCAGTCGGCTAACGATCGGCCTGTCTTTGCTACGATTGGCTTGCGTAATCAGGGTGTCACTATCACCAACAAGTCCACGAAGTTTGCTGATTTCGCTGCGTTAGCTGATGTGGACTCGAAGATTCTTGGCACGAACGTTGAAAAATTAGAAAAACGTCAGGGGAAGAAACCGGACTCCTACGGTGATTACCGCCGTGTTTTGGATCGCAAAGACATTGATGCGGTCATGATTGCTGCTCCGGATCACTGGCACACCAAGATTGCCATTGAGGCGATGTTGGCTGGCAAAGATGTCTATTGTGAAAAGCCGCTCACTTTGACAATTGCTGAAGGTAAATTGATCGAAGAAGTTGTTAAGAAAACAGGTCGTACGTTCCAGGTCGGAACCATGCAGCGGACTGAATCGGGGCAGCGATTCCTGCAGGCGATTGCATTGGTGAGAGCAGGACGCATTGGAAAGGTCAAAAAAGTGACCTGTGGCATTGGTGGGTTTGGTCCTTCACCAGTGATCCCGGAAGCACCCGTGCCAACGGAAATTGATTGGGATATGTGGCTTGGCCCTGCACCCAAAGTTGCGTATCGGGCTCTTCCTGAAATGCGCAAGGGTTACGGTGGTGGCGTACCTCTGTATAGCAATTGCCATTACGCATTCCGAAACTGGCATGCGTATTCCGGTGGTAAATTAACCGACTGGGGCGCGCACCACGTTGACATTGCTTGTTGGGCAATCTCGGCTCGGAATTCTGGTCCTGATTCGAAAGCATCGTATCAAGCGCGAGTTCGAAAGATCACTCCGTTGAATTACGAATTCGATGTCGAATACGACAAGAAGGGATACCCGCTCGTTGATGATAAATATGACATTGCGATTAAGTACAACATCAAGGCAGAGATGAATAATGGTGTCGAGCTATTAATTACCAATGAGGGTGATAACGGCATTTTGTTCGAGGGCACGAAGGGAAGGTTTTTTGTAAACCGAGGCAAGATCGTGGGTAAGCCCGTAGAGGATCTCGCGAGCAATCCACTTCCGGGCGGTGCAATTGAAGATGTTTATGGTGGGCCTGTGCCTGAGAATCACACGCTCAACTTCATTGAGGCGATCAATGCTCGAGAACAACCGATATCGGATGTGTGGACGCACAACCAAATGCTTGAAGTTTGTCATCTGTCGAACATCGCGATGCGTTTGGGAAGGCCACTTGATTGGAATCCCAGCAAGCGTGAAGTGATTGGTGACAAGCAGGCCAATTCCTTCTTGTCTCGTGAAAACCGCAAGGGATTCGAGATCAATATGTAGTGATCGAGATCAAGCTGTTGGCTTGATGGCTGCAAGTGCAGTGTCGCGTTCACGATGATGAGTGAACGTGACAAAGGGATGTTCGTTAGCCACTGCTTTCGATTTGTGTCGTAATTGGTCAGGTCTCAGGGAGACTGGATTGCGTCAGCACTAACCGGAAACTGCGGTGTGTGCACCTTACGTAACAGTGGACGTGCTTTCGTGCTTTTCGATCTGCATGGTTCGCAATGAATGTTTGGCAGATTGAATTTGATGCTTTGCTTTGAATCGGTGTCCTGACGCCTTTATAGCAGTTAGTGTTTTTTGAGTTGTGGCAGACTTTTGTCTTCAAAACATGCTCTTGTGACGACTTGATCAACTTGTTCCTGCGTCGCGAATCTGGCATTTTTGCCAAACACTGCGATGATTTGATTCATGGTGTCTCCATTGATCTCGTTCAGAAGAATGATTTCAGTTTTGATCAACTCGCGAAAAACTGCTGGCGATTCAGTAGATATGAATGCATCAAGTGTGTGTCTGAGCAGACTAAAGTCACATCTTTGTCGTTGCGAAGCCAAACTCAGTAATGCCACAGCGTCTGTTGCTTTGGGAATTGCTGGATGGTTGCGAGCCGAACTCAACGTTGTTGTGCAGCCCTGTTTAGTGGATTCATTCAGCAGAGACCTGAAGATACTGTTTAACTCAGGAGTCGAGACGTGTTTCGCTGAGGCAAGGCAGTGAGCAACTGCTTGTCGAACCTTTGGGGCCGGGGCTCAGAAGTGTCTGCGGATCAGTATTTCTATTTCTGTTATTTGTTTGTGGTGCCATCGGATTTGCGGCTCCCGATGATCTGGATGATTCTTGGTCGCAACCTCGCATCTGCGGTAGTTGTTTTTACAAGCAGCAGCGCGAGATGATGTTCATCCACCGTCACTAAGATGGTGTCGAGTGAGTTCACTTCTGCGACTGAGTGGCACGGCCAATGATGCTTGGTGTCACACGCCCATGGGCGAGCAGGGTTTGACCTTTATCTGGAATCTGTCAAAAAGGTCCACCAGCATTCGGGTATTTTTATTTGGAAGTTGGGCCTTGGTCTGGGTGCGAAGGCGGTTTCAGCTATCCAGTGTAAAGGTGAGTGTGATATCTGAGCTGTGATCCACCCAATGTCGCATGGCCTTGCGCGACTCGGTAAGAGATTCTGCGTGGGGAATCTTGCGGAACGCACCATTGATCCGATAGGCAAGATCAGAAACATCTCCCGACGCGTTTTCAAATAGGGGGAACAGCTCAGCAGCCGGTGTTGGAATGACCTCTTTTTGCGTGGTGTGTACGATCGCTCCGTGATGGATTCCCAAAAACAAGAGAACTGTCGCGGAGATCTGGCGTGGATTCATGATTCTCTCGCATGTGTTTGGAAATCCCATGGGGAAACCAAACGCGAGCTTGGCTTGACGAGGGCAGAGGAAGTTGGATTTCAAGAAAATTTCTTCCGTTTACGCAGGAAAAAAATGGCGATTTGCTGAAAGGTTCCGTTTGGTTACTTGTACCTGTGGTGAACCTTTTTTCGATTCACAGTGAAACACAGGATTTTAAGCATGGTGAAAAAAATTTCACGCCGCAATTCAGCGGTTACACGTGATTCCAAAGGTCGCCGGGGAAAACGACGAAAGACTCGATATACCCCCACTGTTGAAAGACTTGACCAGCGAGTGGTTTTTGCTTCTGTGTCATTTGACGCGGTGACAGGAGTCGTAATGTTGCAGGAAGATCCTGCGGGCGAGGTCAACCGCATCACCGTCAATGGGCCAGCAACCAACCTGACACTTCAGGATCAGGCAGGGATTGATATTGCACCCGAGGCCGAACAGTTTTTTACTCGTATTTCCCCAGGCAGGGTAAAACTCAATGAGTTTGTTCGCCGGGTCGTGTTGGACACTGGTGCGCAAAATGATGTGGTGCGGGCTGGTGGAGCACGTGTTGAGACTGAAATGTATCTTGGCGATGGCGACGACCGAGTCATCTCAGGCAGCCGAGTTACCGATACGATCTACGGACAAGGTGGGAATGATGTTATCCGCTCAAGTTCCGGCGATGATTACCTCTACGGTGGTGAAGGTGAGGACGAGCTTTGAGGGGCGGGCGGAGATGACGAGATTCATGGAGATGCCGGTAATGATTTGCTGCGTGGCGGCCGCGGAAACGACACCTTAGTGGGTGGTGTTGATAATGACATGCTGGTAGGAGATGCTGGTGAAGACAAGCTCTATGGCGGAGCTGGGCACGACAGTCTCAATGGCGGTGCTGGTAGCGACAGCATGTACGGTGAGGAGGGTTGCGACCTCTTCTTTGCCAAAGTGTTGGGACGCGATGTAGACAGTCACATCGATGGTGGGTCAGGTGAAGATATTATCTTCTTTCCGAGCCTTGAGGCGCCAGGTATTTCGAGTGACGTGGAGATCGTGGATGTTGAAACAGGGCTTGTTGATGCGTTTCAAATATGTCGTCGCCTCAGATATCGTGACCTGTTCACATGGGGTGGTCCGGGAAACAGTGGGCACGAAAAGTGGATAAATAGATGACTCAGCTAGGTTTCAGTAAGAAACGGTCAGCGATGGGTAGTCGTTGACAGTGAAACTGCGGTTTTCTGGCTTCACTTGATGCAGCAGCAAGCACCCACGCAGGGTGTTAGCTGTATGCTTCAACTTTTGGGAATCTGCTCTGCCACGAAATTCTGTGATGCAACTTGTTCGAAAGGTTATCGCTGTGGATACGACTTGTTCCCTGTTCGCACCACTAACCAGAGCAAGCGATCTCTCGCTTGTGGCATTGGTGACTCGTGATATCATCAGTAAGTCACGGTGTTTTGTCAGGTAAGCTGTTTTGCAATCGGTTTCGCTCGTCGGTGCAGATCGCTAGCACGGTGCAGATCGCTAGCACGGTGGCTGTGACGGCGAAATGAAATCAAGAGCATCAGTGCTCTACTAGTAATTGATTTGTGGTTTGTCCGAAGGTTTATTTACATTGCATTCACAATCAGCTGAGATTATTGAACCGACTCCGAAAGACCAACTGCGATGTTGGGATAACGAGGGTGCTGGTCGCTGTGCATTGTTTCACGCCATGTTGCTGACAGCATGCTTGATAATCGGATGCAATTCGCGTGATGACGTTAAAACTGAAAGTAGTACTGATCAGACGCCATCAACGGCGATACCAAGTGTTGATGTCATCGAATTTGAACGCACGCGGCGGTTGAAAGAGATTGAGACGTCATGGAACCAAGGGGACATTGCGGCAGCTTCTCAATTGGTAAAGCAACAACTGCTTCTTACCCCAGAGGATTCGCCAACGCTGCTGCTTGCCGGGAAGATTGCCGCTGCAGGACAGGATCAGGAAACCGCGATTGAGCTCATCATGAGTATTCCGCTGGAATCGGAGATTTCAGTTGAGGCAACAGAATTGTTGGTCAAGTGGTATTTGGAATCAAAACAATACGAGAATGCAGTCGCGCGACTGCAGGTGGTTGCGGAGCAGTCAAGGATTCCGCTCGAGTTTAAGGTTGCGTTTCGCCGTCAGCTATGGGCATTGTTGAATCGACTTGGGCGACGGCAGCAGGCGTCATTTGTCGCAGATCAATTGTGTCGATCGGGATATTTTGGCCGCGAAGTGCTCATCTCTCTCTTGCGAAGGGGAGACGCTTTTCCACTTGCTTTGGGTGATGATGCACCAACCCAGCATTTTTATCCCGGTCTGGGCTTGGCTCGATGGTTTTTTTCGCAAGAAGAGTTCGAACGTGCACTCGAAGTGCTGAGCAGTGAAGCCGCTCATGACGCCGCCACTCATGACGCCGCCGCCAATGCACTGCGAGGGCGTTTGCTTGCTGAATTGCAGCGGACGAATGAGTTTGTGCAATGGTGCCGCGACTGCGAACCTGAATCGCGGCAGTGCAGTGACTATTGGATCGCACTAGGGATCTTCTTTTTTGATCAACAGCAACTCAAGGCATCCGCAGACGCATTCTTGGAGGGTATTTATCTGGACCCTACAGATGATGATGGTTGCCACCGCCTTGCACGCGTTTTGGCGGCCTTGCAGCAAAATGAGCCAGCAGCTTTCGTGCGTGAGCATGCAATTCGAGTTGCGACTTTGAAAAATCTTGCAAAACAGTTGTCTGTCACACAACCGCAACCCGACCTGACTGCCGAACTACCAGCGCAGTTGTTAAGCATCGCGCGTCCTTTTGAGGCAATCGGCTGGGCGTTGAACAATCTTGGGCCGGGAAATGAAATCAAGCGTACCGCTTTGATGCAGCAGTTTTCGACTTTGCGGCAGAATCCCATGGTTTCACGAATGAGTAGTGAGTACGCAGTGATGGATCTGGAACGCAACGCTTATTCGCGAGCAGACGTGTTGAATCAATTGCCTGATTCGCAGATTGATGACAACGCTGCGCGAACCACGATTAAGTTGGCTGGTGTTGCTGATCAGCGCTCGCCAGATCCCACTTTTGTGAATGTGGCCGCTGATGTTGGGCTTGGTTTTAGATGGTACCCAAACGAAGATGGAAACCTTCAATCTCTCCCAATGCATGAAATGATGGGCGGCGGGATAGCGGTTTGTGACTTTGATTTGGATGGTAAGCCTGATGTTTACCTTGGTCAGGGGGCAGGCGAGCCACCCAATGCAAAGTGCTCAAGGTCAAATCAGATGTATCGGAATCTCGGATCCCGTTTCATCGTCGTGACTGAGCAAAGCGAAACTGCAGACTTTGGCTATGCCTCGGGGATTGCCGCTGGGGACGTGAATCAGGATGGCTTTCCTGATCTTTATGTTGGATGCCTGGGGCGTAATCGCCTGTTGATCAACAACGGAGATGGAACCTATGGCGATGCGACGGAAAAGCTGGGGAATGTATCACCACAGTTCACCAGTTCGGTTGCGATCGCCGATTTGACTGGTGATGGAATGCCGGAGCTTTTTGAATGTGTTTATGTAGAGATGGAAGATGGTTTCCGGCTGCCCGATCGAAACGCTGATGGTAATGAAATGCCACCTAATCCCAATGACTTTTACGCTGAATCGGATCGTTGGTACCTCAGTCGGGGTGATGGCGCGATGGAGTTGCAGGCTCTTGATCCACAATCCATTGAGCCGGGGACGGCGCTCGGTTTGGTTGTGACCGACATTGATGGTGATGGGGAGAACGATGTGTTTGTCGCCAATGATGCACGTCCGAATCATTTACTGATGCGGTTTGGAAGCGGTGCCGTTTCGAATGTCGCTGATCTGGTTGGTCTTGGATATGGTTTTCGTGGTTTCAGTAATTCCTGCATGGGCATTGCATCAGGCGACTTCAATCGGGATGGTCGATTTGACCTTCATGTCACCAACTTTTTGAATGAATCCAATAACCTTTTTCTTCAAGGTGATAGCGGCCTCTTTAGCGACTACGCAACTCGCTATCAGTTAAATCCTGTCTGTGAGCCCTACACAGGATTTGGAATCAAGACTGTCTCTTATACACATCTCCGAGCCCAC
>CAJXTM010000037.1 GCA_913061385.1 uncultured Rhodopirellula sp.
CGAGATCAGCCTCGGTCTCGTGGGCTCGGAGATGTGTATAAGAGACAGGGACTCGGATCTACTCGATGCCACGCTGATGCCTGCGCTCCATCAGCTTTCAGAGAGCAAGGAAGCTCGCATCACGGCCTTAGTGCGAGGGCTAGATGAGATGCCATTCGAAGCACAACAGCGGTTAGCTGGCCTACTGGACACGTTCTCGGGCCGGATGAGGCTGCTTGCGAGTTGTGGATCGCAGTTACTGGAATTAAATGCGCCCACTGATGACCTGATCAGCGAAAGTTTGTCGTTGGACGAAGATCGCGCACGAGGACTTTGCTCACAGTTGATCGATGTCATCAGCTCGCTGACGATCGTGAATCGGCCACTTGCTCTGAGAGTCGAGGATATTCCGTTGATTGCCACCGCAATGCTGGACACACGACATGCTGCCGGTGAAGGTCCCGCTGAAAGAATCAATCGAGCAGCCCTCGATGCTCTGGTGGTCTACCCATGGCCTCACAACTACGAGGAACTGGAAAATTCCATTCGGCATGCGATCCGAACCGCCACCGGAAATGTGATTGCCTGCGAACACCTCCCGCTAGCGATTAGGTCCTACAGGCCCGGCGCGATCTTGAAACGCACCAAGCACACCAAACTTTCACTCGATGACGCTATCCAGCGGTATGAACTTCGACTGATCACCGAAACCCTCGAAAATGCTGACGGCAACCGCGCAGAAGCAGCACGACGCCTCGGTATTAGCAGAGCACGCTTGATTCGAAGGCTCGAAGATCAATCACCCAATCCACAGCAAAACAAGGAATCCCGCTGAATGAATTGGTCTTTGGTTGATCCGGGCGTTATTCGACCGTGGCTAATCTGTGAAATGGGTACTCGTTGGCTGACTGCCGTCCGAAGATTTGGACCAGAAATGATTCCAGAAGCATTGGTCCCAAAGGTGGAATCTGCCAGTCGAGACGAAATTCTCGCCAGCCTGAATCTCTTGGAACCTGCCGTGGTCTTATGGGAAACCAGCCGTGACACGCTCGCGGCAAGCTGCGATTCACTCGCCCGCACCGCTGCGATCAATCCTCGAGTACTGCAAATCATCGCATGTCATCAGTTGACGCACCGAGAGCAATTGTGCCTGACCCCGTTTCCTGTCGCAGCGATGGTCCACCAGCCGGAAGAGCTGCCCCGTTTGACCCCGATGATTCACCTCCACTTCGCAAGGTGGACCCAGTTCATAGACTAAGATGAGTAATCGCCAGATCGGGTGCCCCAAAATGCATTCGCCAGTCCGTCGGTGCAGCAGCGTTCTGAGTGTTAAATCGTGCGTGAGGCCGCTTCCGGCTATTACATTGATTTTCCAGGGAATGCGGCTGCCTCCGGACTCTTGATCTTGCCCCTATTCCCAGCAATCGAAACTCTCCCACAACGTCACAAACCAAACATGACCAACCTGACCCCCGAAATCGTCCGGAATGCTATTTCCGATCACCCTGACCCCGAGACAGGGCGTGGTTTGGATTCCATGGGTCAAATCAAGGACATCGTTGTCGACCAGAACCACGCAGCACTCACGGTTGGACTGACAAGCCACAGTGCACCGATGGCTGATGAACTTTCAGATGCTTTGGAATCAAAGATCGTGGCAGCCGCACCCGGTAGCAAAGTCACGATCACCTACGTGGATCATCCGCGGCCCCCTGCTCGGATAGGTCAAATCGCTTTGAAAGCAAAGAGTGTCATCGTTGTTGGCAGTGGCAAAGGTGGCGTTGGTAAAAGCACAGTTGCAGCCTCTCTGGCATTAACCCTCCGTCGCTATGGTGCCAAAGTTGGATTGATGGACGCCGATGTGTATGGTCCTAGTATCCCCCAGCTGCTCGGGCTCTCCGGACGTCCCGCAGTCACGGCCCAGAAACGAATTGAACCCGTCAAACTCGGTGATGACCTCCCTGTCATGTCGATGGGCTTCCTCGTTGAACCAGATCAAGCCGTCATTTGGCGGGGACCCATGCTGCACGGGTCAATCAATCAGTTTCTCGGTGATACCGAGTGGGGCGATCTCGATTATCTGGTTATCGATATGCCGCCGGGAACAGGTGATGTGGCGCTGACCTTGTCACAAGCACTTCCTCTAGCAGGCGCCGTTATCGTTTGCACCCCACAGGAAGTTGCCTTACTTGATGCAATCAAGGCAGTCAGCATGTTTCGGAAAGTAGAAATTCCGATCCTTGGCATGGTCGAAAACATGAGTGGCTTCCAATGCCCCGATTGCGGCAAGACCTATGATATTTTTGGCAAAGGTGGTGCCCGACAGAAAGCAGAGGAACTCAACATTCCTTTCCTCGGAGGACTTCCAATTGATATCACACTTCGTAAAGCAGGTGACGAAGGCAAACTAGCTGATGTGATTCAATCGGACGATGCATCACGGGCACCATTTGATGCGATCTGCAAAGCAGTCGTCCGTGAACTGGCTATGCGGGCGGCCAACCAGCCAACCAAAGTCAGCTTGCCCACACTCTGAGCAACGATACGTACCGGCGTGATCAATCAACCCACGGTCAGACTGGTTTTTGCATGATGCCAAGCCAGATGATAAAGATGTAAAACAAGTTACCTGATTGCTAGCAAATGAATGACCGAAAAGCCGGTCGCCTAGTGAGTAAACCAATCTGCTAGTTCTCAACGCAGTGAGTTCGTGGCTCAAGCAGAGATCGTTTCCGCAACCAATATCAGGTTGATTGTCTGTTTGCTGATCGACCCTTGCTAGCAATTGTCCAATGACGAGCACTCCAGCAAGTTGACGTGCGGCAGGTCTTCAGTGAGGTGGCTGGCTAGCATCTGTAACTAATGCCGGCAAAAGCGGCACTGGATGAGCATGAACAGAGATCACCAGCGAGACTGGGGATGGGCCGCATGCTAAATTTCACTAGTATTCGAACTTAATTTACGTTCAGCGCATGAAAAAAGCCGTATCGGGGCGTAGCCCTGACACAGCTTTTTTTGTTTGTAACGGTTCAGCCGAAACTGAACTGTAATGCAACCTAGCGACGCTTTTTAGCGGCTTTTTTCTTAGTAGAACGCTTCTTAGTAGCCTTCTTGGTTGCTTTTTTCTTGGTGGCTTTCTTCTTAGTAGCCTTTTTCTTAGTTGCTTTTTTAGCAGCTTTTTTAGCAGCTTTTTTCTTAGTTGCTTTTTTCTTAGTTGCTTTCTTCTTAGCAACTTTCTTAGTGGCAACTTTCTTTTTAGTCGAACGCTTTGCAGCCTTCTTCTTAGTTGCTTTCTTTTTAGTAGCTGCTTTCTTCTTTGCTTTCTTCTTGGCCACGTTCTTCCTCCGCTGAGAAAGGAAACGTTGGCGAGTCCTCGAGACTTTTAAAGCAACGCTCTAGAAGTCACCGGCCACGGCTCACCAACCGTCATGTGTGGTTGAATCTCAGAGCCTTGATGTCCAACATCGTTCCGGCTCATCCTTCCAACCGTTTAGAAACTGGGCGTAACTTTACGCGCTTCTACAAATTCCGCAACATCTTTTTTTAAAAAAAGTGGTTGCGTGACAAAAAAAAATTGTTACGTGAATGCACTCTTTCCAATTGATTGAGCGATTTAGTGCGCAGACGAACGTGCAAAACAGACGCTAGTAACGAAAAAAATGCGCACAACTCACTTTTCAAACATGATTCAATAACCCATCCGATTGCTTTGTTGAATCGCTTGAAAATTTGTCCATCCAAGCATCAAAAAAAGTATCCCTAAATACGTTTGACCATTTGAGAACCCATAAAAACCAACCGCTCCTGCAATAATCACACTGACCCAAAGCGCTTGAAGGATGTTACCACCGCTCAACTGCACGACTGATCTCATCACTTGACCACCATCCAACGGCATCACCGGTAAGAGATTCAACAACGCCCATAAGATGCTCGGATAAATATAGAAAGTGATCAGGATCAAGAGTCCTGGGCTATCGATGGCGTTGCCTTCGACAAGTGATGGAATCAACTTGAACACCTGAGGCATTATCTCAAAAACAAACAATCGATAGCCAGCCAATTTCACAGCAACAACGATCAAGACACCAGAACCAAGCTGTGCTAGCGGACCGGCCAGTGAAATCCAGATATTTTGTTCAGGCGACAACCCGCCAAACGAGTGATCGGTTGTCCGCGACCTTCCGGGGATCGCCATCCCACCAAAATGATAAAGAACGATCGACGATTCGATTCCATACCTGCGAAATGCAAGAGAGTGCCCTAACTCATGGATGATAATGGACACCAGCAAACAAGCCGACCACACAAGCAACATCGGCAGCAATCCGAGGCTGTCAGCGCCAAGGACTTGATCCATTAATCGCGCCAGACCGTATCCAAACACAAACGCTGCGATCCAAAATGTCCAAGACACTCTGATCGGAATCCCCAACAGATTGAATCGCAAATCGTAAGGCGACTGAGCTGGTTCTTGCAGAAACATGATGTAGTAGCCAAATCGGAGGGCAACAAGAAGAAACGTGAATCAAAAAGAGGCAGTCTAACTATTTCCTAGTTTCAGATCGGCATGTCGCACATCGATCATTTTGGCACTTTGCTCCACTCGTCGGGGAACCAGGCACCCCCCGGGTGATAAAGCATCTTTTTCAGCCGTCAAGCTGAACGGATTTGATTGAGGATCACGCCTACTTGAGGTTCGCGATCAGAAACGCCCACAGGTCTGCGTACTCATCAATTCTCTTGCTGATGGGTGTCCCTGCTCCATGACCTGCCCGTGTTTCGATTCTGATCAGAGTAGGACGATCACAACCTTGCGCTGCCTGCAAGGCAGCCGCAAATTTGAAACTGTGCCCTGGAACTACTCGATCATCGCGTTCGGCCGTCGTTACCAGCGTTGCAGGATAACACGTGCCGCTTTTCAGGTTATGAAGTGGCGAATAGGACAGCAGGTTATCAATTTGATCTGCTTCATCACTGCTTCCGTATTCGGTGGCCCATGCCCAACCGATGGTGAACTTGTGATAGCGCAACATATCCATGACACCTACCGCTGGCAGACATGCACCAAACAGGTCTGGACGTTGTGCCATAACCGCCCCGACCAACAAGCCCCCGTTGCTGCGTCCCTGTAATGCCAACCGATTGGGTTGGGTATAACCTTTGGCAACAAGATGTTCTGCGGAAGCGATGCAGTCATTAAACACATTCTGCTTCTTGAGTCGCATCCCGTCTTCGTGCCATTGGCGTCCATACTCTCCCCCACCGCGTAGGTTGGCTACGGCATAGATACCTCCACTTTCGACCCAGCCGACTGTAGCAGGTGAAAATGATGGCGTAATCGAAATATTGAACCCACCATAGCCATACAACAAAGTCCGGTTGGTACCGTCCAGTGTGGAATCTTTTCGCCGGGTCACAATGATGGGCACCGTCGTACCATCTTTGCTCTTACAAAAAAGCTGTTCAGTCACAAACTCGTCAACATTGAAGTCAACATCGGGTCGCCGCCACAAAGTGATTTTTCCATCTGGCAAACTTACCCGATAAATCGACGCAGGAGTGACGTAGTTGGTAAACGAGAAAAAGGTTTCCTCCGCGTCGCGTTTTCCCCCAAAACCGCTGACGGTTCCTACACCTGGCAACTCGATTTCACCTAGCAGTAACCCATCCATATCATGACGAGTCACCTTGCCGCGAGCATCTTTTAGCCAACTGGCGTAAAAGACCGATCCAAACAGATTCGCTCCTTCCAGAACATCTTCAGTCTGGGGAATCACTTCTCGCCATTCGCTTCTGTCCGGTTGTTTCGCAGACACAGCAATCAACCGACGTTTCGGTGCTTCATGATCGGTCATGAAGAACAACGTTTCACCATCTGCTGCGATCCATTCATATTCAGCATCAAAACCTGTAATCAAGGGTTCCACTTTGGAATCCGTCTGCTGCAAATCTTTGATGAATATCTGAGACTTTGGTTCGCTGCCTTTCCAGTTCTGAATGATCAGATATCGGCCATCATCTGTAACAGCAGGTGAAAAACCCCATTTGGGATGATCTGGGCGTTCCAGAATCAGCTGATCTTTGCTTTGTGGGTCTCCAATCTTGTGAAAGAACATCCGTTGATTTTCATTGGTACCAGTTAGCTCTTGTCCTTCCTGTGGTTCTGCATATCGCCCGTAAAAGAACCCACTGCCGTCGGGCATCCATGCAATGCTGCTGAATTTGACCCACTGGACCAGATCGTCAAGATCTTTGCCAGATGCAACATCGCGGACCTTCCAGGTCCGCCAATCACTACCACCATCGGCCAATCCATAAGCAAGCAATTTCCCATCTTTGCTGGCGACTGCACCCGCCAATGCTACCGTGCCATCCTTGCTCAAGGTGTTGGGGTTCAACAAGACTTGGCGTGGAGCTTCCAAAGATGTTGCTTTGTAGTACACACTTTGGTTTTGAAGCCCATCATTGTGGGTGTAAAAGTAGGTTCTACCGCGGTAACTGGGCATTCCAAATCGCTCATAGTTCCACAATTTTTTTAGCCGTTGTTGCATCACCTTCCGTTCTGGAATTGATTGCAAATACTCTTGCGTGATTTTATTTTCCGCTGCAATCCACTCCGCAGTCTGCTCACTTTCGGTATCTTCCAACCAGCGATAGGGGTCAGCAACCTTTCTACCGTGATAATCATCTACGACGTCGAGTGCCTTGGTTTCTGGATAATTCATTTTATTTGTGCCGGCATTGCTCGGTTTTTCCTGAGCTTGCAAAGCTTCGGAAGTTAGGGTGTAGAAAACAGAAAGTGACACCAGGCAACAGAAACGGTGTAAATTCACTCGAAAAATCCTTGTCAGAATAAACTTTGAATCTTGGACGCGGTGATCATAACCGCATGCCCCACAAGATAACCGAGTTGGGGAGAGATGGACGCATTGTCTGGGGCACAAACTTTCTGTTCGCTGACGAATCCACGTTTGGGTGATTCGCCGCTATCCAAGATTAATCAGCAACCCGTCTTGTTGATCTCGTTGGCGACAATTTCCGGCGTCCTGCTAGATTCGTGCTGCCCTTTGAGTCACTCACAAGCGGGCCGCACTATTTCGGGGTGCGGCTGGTGTATTGCTATTTTTCTGTGTTTAGCGCTGCTCATACGGGCGAAAGCATCAGTGCGTCGGACAGTTGCTGTACTTGTGTTTGTGGCATTGGGTGGTTTTCTGCACAACAACCAAATCTCTTTGCATCACAGTTGCACACTCTGGAAATATTTATGTGTTAACGAACAGCCCACCGTCATCCGCGGGATCGTCGATCGCCCCTCTACGTTGCGCAATCGAAAATCACAATACAACACCGGCAGGCACCATCGCTCACCCTGGCAAACGCAACTGGAAGTCAAACTCACTGAATTACGAGTAGGCCAATATTTTCAAGCTTGTGATGGCCGAGTGTTGATTGTCATTGAGGGACAGTGTCGCGATTTGTTGCCTGGTGATGTGATCGAAGCCTACGGAAACCTCTGCCGTTTCGATGCACCCAGCAATCCAGGGCAAAGGGACCTTCGTCCTATTTATCAGTATCGTAACTTGCAGGCGAATTTCAAAGTCGCTGATCCCAGTCAGATAGTCACGATACCCGGAACAATGACTTGGCGAAGATTGCTGCATCGTTGGATTGCCGGCTTCGCTGCAATGGGACGTGATGAACTATTGCAACACACTTCCAAGTCTGCCGGTCCACTTGCGGTTGCAATGGTGCTTGGACAACGTGGCTACATCGATCATGCCACAAGTGATTTACTACTGGTGACTGGCACAGCTCATCTTTTATCAGTCAGCGGCATGCACTTAGCGATTCTGGTCGTATTGGCGAACTGTATCGCTACGCTGGCACGGTCGCCGATGAGGCTAAGGATCGTTTGCATCCTTTCATTTTGCCTGTTTTACACATCATTGACGGGAGGCCGACCACCTGTAATTCGAGCTGCCGTTCTCGTGGGAATATTTCTGCTGTCAGTTTGGTTACGACGCATGAACCAACCCATCAACACGTTGTCCGTAGCAGCCTTGGTTTTGACTCTGATCAATCCGGGAAATGTATTGAATGTCGGTGTACAACTCTCTTTCTTGGCAGTGATCACGCTGATCCTGTGCGCCCAAAAAGCGACTGCCAAGGCTGTTTGCCACGAAGGTGATCGTCAGGACAGGCTACTTGATGATCTGATCGACAGTGGTAAAAGTCGCTTGCTGGTGTCTGCAAGACAACTGGCGAGAAAAACTTGGCAACTGCTTTGGTTCAGTTGCTGTGTCACCACAGTCTGTATGCCATTGGTTTGGTACCACTTTCATGTTGTCTCACCGATCAGCGTTATCGTAAATCTGCTTTTGGCACCATGCCTGTTGGTTGCTTTGGCTTCTGGTCTCTTGGTGATCGTAACTGGAATACTAAATGACTCACTTGCGATCGTTCCGGGTTGGATTTGCAGCAAGATACTGGAATGGATGCAATGGCTGATGTCTTTAGCTGCCGAGGTTCCACTAGGGCATGTCTGGCTACCTGCACCACCTGGTTACTGGGTCATTACATTTTACATATTGCTGACCACAACTTTGTTCATTCCGCGGGATAACAAGTGGCACTATCGAGTTCGACGTATCTGGATTGGAGTATGGATTTCGGCGGCCTATTTATTAGCAATCAGCGGGCGGAACATCGCTGAAGGTACCTTGGAAGCGACCTTTCTGGATGTGGGACACGGCACTTGCGTTGTTCTACGGCTGCCATCAAACGAAGTCTGGATGTACGACTGTGGTCGACTCGGAAATGAATCTTACAGTAGTGCCGGGATCGACCGCGCCCTCTGGTCGATGGGCATCACTGAACTTGACGGCATCATTCTTTCTCATGCTGATTCTGATCACTTCAATGCTCTTCCCGGGATACTGAAACGATTTAAAGTGCATTGTGTGGTCACACCACCGGGAATGCTTAAGGAGTCAGAATCGGCGTTGCTTCCGGTGAACGAGTCCATCCAGTATTACCAGATTGATGTTCACGAAGCCCATCACAATCGTGGTCAGTATGGATTGGCAAGATTCGAGCGCTCAGGATTAAAATTTCCGCAAATGGTTCAGGTTCTCCATCCACCCATCAAACGAGTGCCCGGTAGCGATAATGCTAATAGTCTGGTGTTGCATCTCTGGTGGCGCGGCAGAAGCATGATTCTTCCGGGCGATCTTGAACCTCCTGGCACTGCAATGCTTGTCAACCTACCCCGCCCAAGGGCGGGCGGCGTATTGATGGCGCCACACCATGGCAGTTTACGAATGGACGCAGCCTCTGTTTTAGAATGGGCGCGGCCCAAAGAAACCATTGTCAGCGGTGGCCAGCGAGCCAGAAAACCCGAGGTGCATGAAATGCTTTCAGTGCATGGGTCGGCTGTTCATGTCACAGCCATCGTCGGTGCGATTCGTGTCGAGATTGGTAAACACGGTGAGGTTCGTGTCAAAGAGTGGAATTGTGCGGGTTGGTAGGGCAATAATACGGCAGCAAAGTGGCCGGAAAGGCAAACCTGCGCGGTGACAACGATTGCAGACGGTGTACGATTGATGGTTATCTACACTATCCCATATCTTTCCTCTATCCCACCAATCGTTACATGCTCGCCTTTCTTAGCGAGATTTCGATCACCTGCGTCTTTACCAGCTACTTCGTGGTACTGGTGCTCGAGTTGTTGCGCCTGTTCGGTCGCATCCCCGGACGGGGTTTGTTTGTTATCGGCATGATGTCCGTGGGTTTGTTCACGCACGTCTGTTATTTGCTACTACGGGCAACCACGTTGGAAGGCGTCGAGGGGGCAGGTCAGGAAGTGGGCCTGTTGGCAACATGGTCAGATTGGTCGCTACTGGTGTCGCTTGGGCTGTCGATTGCTTTTTTTGTACTGCACCTCAGACGCCCTGACACGATCATCAGTTTCTTTTTCCTTCCGGCTATGATGGCCTTGTTGGGACTGGCAATCATTTTAGGCGACCGACCTCCCTTCAGTCGCACCGAAGCGGTCGAGGTTTGGCGTTCCGTCCATGCGATTGCGATGATGGCGGGTTCCATCGCCGTGCTCATCGGATTTTTGGCCGGCATCATGTATCTGGTGCAATCGCGAAGATTAAAACTGAAGCGAGCAGGATCATCGTTCCGTCTACCAACCCTCGAGTCGCTCGGCAGGTTAAACCGACGATGTCTGGTTGGAAGCACTATCGCAGTCGGCATTGGGCTAATCGCCGGTGTTGTGATGAACCTGAATCGTTGGGGGAACGTTGGCTGGACTGACCGAGGAGTCTTACTCAGCACGCTGCTTTTAGTCTGGCTTCTAGGTGCAACGGGTGTTGAATACTTCTACGCTCCAGCAAGTCGAGGACGAAAAGCGGTTTACCTCACATTAGCGAGCGGAGGCTTTCTTGTTCTGGCAATGATCGGTGTCCTCACCACTTCGCATGGGCAATCTGAGCAAGACTCATCTTCCACGGAAGAAGTTGGCTTGTCACCTTCGGCACAAATCGAATGGTTCACTTCGACGGAGGACATTCGATGAAATTGCAAATGATTGGTTGCAGTCATCATGACGCCGCTGTTGAATTCCGGGAAAAGATCTCTTTCACTAGCGACCAAGTCAGTAAGGCGTTGAATGCCTTTCGCCAACGTTTTCCTACCTCGGAAATCGTTTTGATCAGTACATGTAACCGCGTCGAACTTTACACAACCGCGGGCGACAACAGCGAACTTGATCGGAATGGTGTTGCTGAGTTTTTGGCTGATCAGCACAAATTGAATGCCGATGAAGTTGTTGATCAGATGATTTATCGCGCTGGATCAGAAGCGGTGGAACATCTTTTTACAGTCGCTGCCAGTCTGGATAGCATGGTCGTCGGGGAAGCGCAAATCCTCTCCCAGGTCAAACAGGCTTATGACATTGCCTGCAATTCCGGATCCGCCGGGCCTCTGACACACTCGGTGTTTCAGGCGGCAAATCGAGCTGCCAAACGTGTCCAACAGGAAACATCAATTCACCGCCGACGGGTGAGTGTGCCCAGCGTGGCAGTCGGCGAGGTTGCGACCGAAGTCTTCGATACACTTCACAACAAGCGGGTGGTGCTGTGCGGTGCCGGTGAAATGGGTGGGGAAACCCTTCGATACCTGAAGCAGGCAGGCGCCAGTGATATCTGTATCATTAACCGGAGCCGTGATCGTGCCGTTGCACTTGCCAACACTTTCAGTGCTGAATCTGCATTGTGGGATGATCTTCAGGAACAAGTCGTGGGTGCTGATCTGTTAATCGGCACAACATCAGCAACGGAACCAATCTTAGACAAAGCGACTTTTCTGCCGCTGCACGGCAAACGCAAGAACCGGCTGTTGCTGATCTTGGACTTGGCGGTCCCCCGAGATTTTGAACCGTCGATAGGTGAATTATCGAATGTTTATCTGTATGGCATCGATGATTTGCAATCCGCTTGCGACCGCAATCGGCGGGAACGGCAGAAAGAGTGGCCAAAGGCAAAGCAGGTGATTTCAGAAGAAACGCAGCGACTGATGCAGGCGTTCCATCACAAAGCAACTGGACCGGTCATTCAGCGTCTTCGCGAACATGCACAAGATCTCAAGAACGACGAACTGGAGCGATTGATCAACAAGCTTCATTTGGAAGACCTCGATCCATCAGCACAAAAAGAGATTGAAAAGTCGTTTGATCGTCTTATCAATAAATTGTTACACCCCCCTCTCGCATCCTTGCGCGACGACGCAGCAGAGCTGTCTCTTATACACATCTGACGCTGCCGACGACTCCTTA
>CAJXTM010000038.1 GCA_913061385.1 uncultured Rhodopirellula sp.
TCTACACGTAAGGAGTCGTCGGCAGCGTCAGATGTGTATAAGAGACAGCCCTTTTTTTGTGCTTGTACAGCCAATGATCCGGATGCTCCCCTAAAAACATTCGCTGCTTGGCATTTACAAAACCGCTAAACTGCAAGCTCACCATACCGATATCCTGCCTTTGCGGAGCCTCACTCATGCATCGCTCACTCTATTCAGCGATCTCTTTCCTCATCACGTTACCCCTGTCATTCCAAACCGGAAACGCTTCCGCAGAAAATCTGAAGTTCAAAAAAACAGTGATTGATCCTGATCTCGGAAAAGTTTGTTATGCAGTCACCGCCGCTGATGTAGATGGAGACCATCGTCTTGATGTTGTCGCGATCAGCGAACGCGAAGCAATGTGGTACCGGAATCCGGACTGGAAAAAACATGTGATGATCAGTGATGCTGTTACAAAAGATAATGTCTGCATTGCCGCCGGCGACATTGACCGAGACGGTAAAGTTGACTTTGCAATGGGAGCAGGATGGCCCAAAAATGGCGGCGATATTTTTTGGATCCGGCGAGGTAAATCGCTACAGGCACCATGGACAGTCCATCCAATTGGCGCCGAAGCATGGACACACCGAATGCGATTTTCGGATGTACTGGGAACAGGGAAAGATCAATTAGTAGTCACGCCCCTCAATGGAGATGGCAGTAGCGGCATTCGTTTGCTTGCGTATCCGATTCCGGATCAACCGGCTGATCAAAACTGGACCCCAAAGATCATGACGCGGTCGCTGAATCGAGCTCACAATCACTGGCACATCGATAATTCAAAAACGGACAAACCCGATCACACAATCGTCGCCAGCCAAGAAGGCTTAAGCCTCGTACAGCGTAACCCAGATGGCAGTTTTTCTCTTACTGGAATCTCCAAAGGAGCAACAGGTGACCGACCACCACAAAGCGGGTCCGGGGAAGTCAAGAAGGGAAAAATTGGTGCAAAGATTTTGCTGGCGACCATCGAACCCATGCACGGAAACCAAGTCGTCGTCTACCTCGGGGAAGCATTAAATAATGAAATGCAAAGAATTGTGCTCGACGATTCATTCGCCCAAGGACACGCAATCTGGTGTGCCGACTTCGACGGTGATGGGAAAGACGAAGTGGTCGCAGCTCACCGGGAAGCAAAAGCCGACGGGACTCCGCCTGGAATCTATTTGTATCAATCAACAGACGGCAGCGGTGAGCACTGGAAACGCACCCAACTGGATTCCCCGATGGCCTGCGAGGACCTATGGTGCGATGATTTTGACGGGGACGGAAAAGTCGATATTCTGGCAGGGGGCCGGTCAACACATGACGTCAATCTCTATCTCAATCAAACGCCCCAGTGAACTGAAGCCAACCTCTTCGACTGCTGTTCAGCACCACCACTAAATCAAGTCAGCTAGTGATGGAAATCAGCAACCTTTGGTCCGCAAGAAAACCCGATTGAAGAGCGACTTCACCGAAATAAGACGAGGACTTCCAAGCTTTGTTGGTTTGGCACTCCCGTCCATGACTGGTGATCGATTCAAACATCGCAAGTTGACAGACCCGACAATTCTGTTTTTAAAACCGACCCAATCTTTATTGAGATGGCTTTTATTTCTGATGCGTTTCCCAACCAACACGAGAGCACCTTTACCAATTGCAACACACCGACTCATTCATTCGTCTGATTACTTTACGGGATACTAGGGATTGCAATGCTTGAATTTCACCCGCGGTTCATATGACTGAAGATGACCTGAATAACGTGGTGACCAGACGCAGATCAGGCAAATCCACTGGCCATCAAGTGGAGAGTTTTACCTTCACTACAGCAATTTCCTATGCAGCCTCGATCAGTCAAACCGGACTGCATCGTTTCCGATTGAGTCTGGTGTCTGAAATGACTGGTCTACAGCATCACGCTGAGCTGAAGGATTCACAGGCCGAGACCCTAACTGATTGTGAGTACGGGGCACGCGAACGCACGGACTTGTCGAATAGCTCTTTGCAATGGGTTTTTTCACTTCGTAGGAAACGGATTCAACCCACACCACCTGCTGATTGTGATTCCGTGGCGGTCGAAGGTACACAAAAAACAACACTCAGCGACCGCTTCGCGACAGAGCCCAACAACCATTCGAGAATCTGTCGAAACGCGAGTACAAGATCATGAAATTACTGATCACTGGGTTGACCTTGAAGTCGATTCAAGGAGAGCTGGGCATCTCAGTACAGTTAGCTTCCAAACATTGGATTCGAAACTTCGAAAAACTTGACGTTCAAAAGCAATTCGCGCTCTTCAAATTGCTGATGCGGATGAACTGAACACGGCCACTGAAAAGTTACAGTGCTGGCTGAACCGTCTGCTTCTACATCCGCGCCAAAATATGATCAACTTCTGCACGCTGCGGTGGCATGAAGTGGTTGAATGGTTCGGCCATGTGGTCGCTGCAGATACCATTAATCGATAAAGCACACTTCGTTGCTTTGATGAAGCGACTGGCGTATTTGCCCACTGTGTAGATCTGCTGCAGTCTGTCGACACGCTGGGTCAATAATTCAATTTCCTGATGGTTCTGTTCAACGGCCGCCTGATACAGATCGACAAACAGTTGCGGATAAATATTGGCGCCACCGTTGACTCCACCGTCACCGCCCATCCCAATCGCTTGGGCGGTCAGGTGTTCTGGTCCAATGAACATCGACCAATCAGGGCGAAGTTCTTTTAGGGCCAGCATCTGCTGAAAGTATTTCATATCGCCGCTGCTGTCTTTGACACCAACAATCTGGTCATGCTGGGTCAACGTTCTTAGAGTATCGATTTCGAACCAGACCTTGGTCAGACTTGGCATGTTGTACAACATCAGTGGTAACGAAATTTCTTCCACGATGTCGGCGATGTACTGAATCAACTCAGTCTGACCAGCAGGAAAATAGTAAGGCGTCGAAAGAACAACTGCATCAATTCCTGCTTCCTTGGCAAAATCAGCAAGTCTCAGAGACTCAACCAACGATGTATCGGTGATGCCCACAAACACAGGAACCCTTTGAGCAACGATTTCGCCGACAAGCTGAATGAATTCACGGCGCAAACGATAGCTCAGACTAGGGGCTTCACCAGTGGTTCCCAGAATGAAGATTCCATTAACTCCGCCGTCGATCACATGCTCGAGCAGTCGTTGCGTGCCGGCGTGATCCAATTTGTCCCGATCCGCGAGAGGCGTCACTAAAGGCGGCACAATCCCACGATACAACGGTTCTGATGATTGGCGATTTGACATGCTTTTTAAACGGTCATCCAAGCAGCTTTGTAATTCAGACCCAAATTAAGAATTCGCTGCAGAAGTGCTTCGTACGCAATACCTACCGACTCAGCTGATTCTGCGAGGTCTTCCCCAAATTCTATATTAGGATTCGCATTAGCTTCAATGACATAGATTTCTCCCTGCTCTGTCATCCGCAGATCCATCCGACCGTATCCACTCATGCTCAGCGCCCTGTAGACTCGTTTGCAAAGTTTGGAGATACGATCCTGTGTCGCCACGTCCAGATCCTTTGCTGCGTGCGTCGTGATCTGGTGTTTTTCTTGATACTTTCGATCCCACTTAACGCGACTGGTTGCGATCCGTGCAAGATCTTCTGGCATACTGCCGAAGTTCATCTCCCACGCAGGAAAAGTCCGCAATCGCGTATTCCCAAGCACACCGACGTACAATTCCCTTCCTTCGATGTATTGTTCCGCGATTGCATCGTCATTTGTTTTCTCATGAATGAACTTGACCCTCTCTGCCAAGGCTTCATCAGTGTGCACAATTGAGGCTTGCGCAATTCCATACGAGGCGTCTTCCACGGTCGATTTCACGAACAATGGAAACGAAAGTTTCTTTGGACGGTGAACGGTCCGACCGACGGGAAAGACAGTGAACCGTGGTGTTGGAATACGATGATAAGTCAGCACCTTCTTTGACAACGCCTTGTCCTTGGTCAACAACAAACCCCGAGGATTGCAACCCGTGTAGGGCTGCTGCATGAGCTCGAGATAGCTGATCACCGCGAAGTCGTAAGTCACTACTCCATGAAATTCTTCCAGCATCATAAACGTGAGATCTGGTTGAAAATCATGCAACGCTTTTCGAATCGGTGCCAGATCATCGTATACCCCCAGCGGAAGCACTTCGTGCCCCAATCGGCGCAGCGTCTCGCAAACATCGAACTCTGCTTTCCATGGGTCCATCTCTGAATCCGAAACCCCCTCAAGACTTCGAGGTGGTACATGGCCGTCACGCACAAGCACCAAAACTCGCAGTTTGCTCATCGCTTGGCCCAGGGTTCGTGACGATTGACTAAAGTTGTATCGCAGTGAGATGACAGCATGCAGTCCAGCAATAATCTCGGCAAAAAACACGCCGACTGAACTTCACAACTGGAACAGTAAAACTCAAATTGCAAAGCGGTGCCTTCCCTCATGTATGAAGCTTGTGGTTCGCACTGCCACCAAAATCATTGCATCACGCTTTGCTTCCTCGGGTGTTGTTCCCAAACGCAATTTGAGTTCGCGACATCGTTGAATCATTTCCTGCACCACTTGATCAATGGTGTACGTATACTCGCCGGTCCACCGTGCAACGGCACGACGCAATTCACCGCGCACGCGAACCAGAAAGGCTGCCGCCGTTGGTTTACGCCGGTCCGCTGGATCGCTCGAAAAGAGTTTGCGTAAATCGTTGTCATAGATGCTTGGGAAATCGAGTCCGTAACGCTCTCGTTTGCGCTCGTAATGTGAGCGGAGAGTTTTTCGGATCTTCGAGATAGGTTCCGCCTTGGCTCGTGATTTGACATTAGCATTTTTGCCGTCGATCGACTTCATGAAGTCATCGACCATATTCAGCTTATGTATTGCCGGCCAATTTCGATAGCGAGTCCGCCACCGCGATCCCGGACGAAGCCAAACAGCAAATGTTTCTGCGAAATCTTCCAACGGATGTGCCTGAGCGTACCACATCTCGAGATGCTGCACGAAGTTACGACTGGACGGCTTTGGATGATAATAGTCTGGGTAAGGCTGAGAAGATTTACCAAATGCGTTCCGGTAGCGGGTACGACGTCGAAGACGGTAGGCTGTGTCAATCGCGTGACCTGCCTCGTGCCTCAGAATCTTCATGCACCAAGCTTTGGTACCTCCCTCTACTTCAAGCAACTGCTTCCGCTCCAAACGGATCAATCTTGGGTGGGCCAAATAAAATGGAATCGCAATGCCTGGAATACCATCTGGTGAAAACCATTCATCACTCAACCAACAATGGGGCGAAAACCTGAGTCCGCGATGTGCTAATTCCTGATTAAGCTGTTGGATCCGGTCTTCCAACGGAGTACCACGGATGTCGAGCTTCAGATCGCAGATCCGCGTCTCGAGCAGTTCTTCGTCGGTCATCGAGTTCAGATCTGGATTTTTCGTCGACATGATGCGATTGAAAAACTAAAAACCGGGGAATTACAGCCAAAGTGGTCGCGACAGTTTATTCAACAAACAACCAATGTCTTTACACAAAAACCGCGAACTGAGCAAAAGCATTTCAACGGAGCCCCAGGATCTCATCGCCGATGAAGACATACCCATGCCCTCCTTCGCAAGATTGACCGGCCCGGGAAGGAGTGCCATTGCAGTCCTGATGTTGCATGGAAAAGGCTCTAAGACGGTCATTCAACGCTGTTTCCAGCCCGCAAATCCCGCCCCCTTCAAGACAGGCCAGATCCGCTATGGCCTCTGGACCGGAACTCAACCCGAAGCCGCCAAGAAATCGGAAACGTCGGCTGAATCCAACGAACAGCCTGCTGAATCCGTGGTTATCACCCCTGGATCAAACCATGTTTTTGAAATCCACTGCCATGGTGGGCCCGCCGCTGTCGCTCGAATCGAGATCGACCTACGAGCCTGTGGTGCGGTCGCGGCGTCAGATGTCAATGACTGGAATCCATCTGATCAGTCGTTACTGATCCGTGAAGCTGAGACCACCTTGGCGGAATGCACCACCACCAGAACCGCCGCAATTGCAATGGACCAAGTACGAGGAACGTTGCTCGACTGGGCTAGTGACTGGCGAACATCGCTGACCACAGTCAATCTTGCAGTATTTCGGGTCGAGCTAAAGTCTCTTCTCAACGCAGCACCCTGCACAGCAAGACTGTCAGAGCCATTTCGCGTCGTTCTGACTGGCCCACCCAATGTGGGCAAAAGCAGCCTGCTGAACGCGTTGGTTGGATTTGACCGCAGTATCACGCTCGATATGGCTGGTACCACCCGAGACGTCCTGCATGCGAACACGGTCATTGCAGGACTTCCCGTCCGCATTAGCGACACTGCTGGAATCCGTGACCACGCGGCAGTGGAAACAATCGAACGAGAAGGCATACGAAAAGCGCAGCTCGCAGTTGGCGAAGCCGACCTGCTGCTGCTCATCTGCGAACCGCTCCCCGCAGGTGGTCACAGCAAAACACCACCACATCCGCCGGAAATACCACACCTGCGTGTACTAAATAAAGTCGACCAGCAACCAAAGTCTTCCCACGCCACCGACGATCTAGCCGACCCATTTGATGCCAATACAAATGCTTTAAGCGGTGAGGGCCTGGCAGAATTGATGGTTACAATTGGTGCTCGGCTTGGTCAACATCTGCCTGACGCTGGCAAACCGGCGCTGCTCAACGAGCGGCAATGGGAAATCATGAAACAAAGCTCGCTCGCGGATTCTCCAAAACAGATCACTGAGCTTCTGGATCAATTGCTCGGTCACAACCATGGGTAAACAACAACATGATTCGAAGACTCGTACTATCCGCAACTTTTCTGGGATTAATTTTCATGCCGCTTCTTACAAGTTCCGGAGACGAAAAACTGAATTGGGCAATCGTGATCCATGGTGGTGCAGGTAGTGATCCACAAAACTGGAACGACGCCAAAACCAAAATTCGAGAGGACGGGCTTCATCGTGCCCTGACAGCGGGTCGTGATGCATTGGCCAAAGGCGGTAACGCACTGGACACCGTGGAATTGGTTATCCGTATTCTTGAAGACGACGCCGCATTCAATGCTGGCCGCGGTGCCGTTCTCACCAAGGAAGGAAAGGTCGAATTAGATGCATCGATTATGGATGGCAAAACTCGGGCATGCGGTGCTGTCGCAAGCCTGACTGCCACCAGAAATCCCATTAATCTGGCTCGGCGGGTGATGACTGAAACACCCCATGTGCTGCTAGCTGGTCAAGGTGCTGATCAATTCGCTGAACAACAAAACGTGCCTCTTGTAGAACCTGATTACTTCCTGAGCAAAGCAAGATTCCCCGAAAGTGAGCCACACTTTGGTACGGTCGGTTGCGTCGTTTTAGATTCTGATGGAAATCTAGCTGCGGGAACCAGCACCGGAGGCACTTCTAAAAAACTGCCAGGCCGAGTGGGCGACTCACCAATCATCGGAGCTGGAACTTATGCTGCGAATGATACCTGTGCTGTTTCAGGAACTGGGGTCGGTGAAGAATACATCCGCAACTCGGTTGCCTATGACGTTGCGGCACGAATGCGTTATGCCAATCAGAGCATCGAAGATGCTGTCACCACAATCATGCACCGCACATTGAAATCTGGCATGGGTGGAATCATCGCGCTTTCCAAGGAAGGAAAAATCGTGATGCAGCACAACACCCCCGGCATGAGTTGTGGTGCAGCTGACAGCTCAGGAAGATTTGACACTCACTTGGTCCTCAAAAACGGTGGATGCCCGCCAAGCATCGAAAATGCAGAAGCTGGCACCACATCCACCGCCAACACAGAAATCTCGAAGTTGCTTCTGCAGCAGGTCAAAGACTGGAATCAGGGCGACATCGATGCATTCATGAAGCCGTACTGGAACAGTGAACAATTGACTTTTTCCTCCGGTGGAAAAGTCACGCGTGGTTATGAAAAAACACTGAACGGCTACAAAGATCGTTATCCTGATACCAAAACGATGGGAACACTCACGTTCGAGAAACTCGAGTTCCAACCACTTGGTCAAGATGCAATGCAAGTACTCGGTATCTGGAAACTTGCCAGGGACAACGAACCTCTCGAAGGTCGTTTTACATTGGTCCTTCGACGATTCCCTGAGGGCTGGAAAATAATTCACGACCACACCTCGAAAACACCCGACGAACTGGTGCAACCGTGACCGATGGACAGCGCACTGTTAGACATTACAAACGAGGTTGGGTGTCTTCGATCTACCTCGTTGTAATTACCAGTATTCTTGCAGGCATCTATACTCAAACCGAGCTACACGCGCAAAACTCTGCACCACCCACGCGTCAGGCAGTAACCAATGCTCTGCATCATGCCGTCAGATTTTTCCGAAATCATGCTTCTGCCAACGGTGGTTATGTCTTCCAACTCAGCGCCGACCTCAGCAAGCGGGAAGGGGAGGGCAAGGTGTCATCAGCAACCGCTTGGATCGAACCGCCCGGAACCCCAGCGGTTGGCCTTGCATTCTTGCAAGCGTACCGACGGTGCAAAGATCCGATCCTGCTTGAAGCCGCAAAAGAAACTGCTGAGGCCCTGCGACAAGGGCAGTTGGAATCTGGAGGATGGGACAATCGCATCGAATTCGCAACTCGTGAACGAGCGAAATACGCGTATCGCACCGGCATGAAAACAAACCACAAGGACAAACTTCGAAACACGACCACCTTTGATGACAACAAATCCCAATCAGCCATTAGGTTCCTGATGGAACTCGATGACGAATTGAATCACACCCTTCAACCAACGCACGAGGCAGCCATCTACGCGTTGGACTCAGTCCTCAAATCTCAATATCCCAATGGAGCGTGGCCGCAACGCTTCACTGAATCCCCCAATCCTTCGCTGTACCCAGTGATCAAGGCGTCTGTTCCCGAACAGTGGTCAAGGGAATATCCGGGGAAGAAATATAGTGATTTCTACACCCTGAATGACAACACGATCTGCGATTTAATCGAGCTGTTACTTGATGCGGCAGACATCTATCAACGGCCTGATTATCGAGATTCTGCATGTCGGGGTGGTGACTTCCTAATTCTCGCCCAGCTACCAGAACCGCAGCCAGGTTGGGCACAACAATATGACAAAGACATGCATCCCGCCTGGGCAAGAAAGTTTGAACCCCCGGCCATCACGGGTGGAGAATCGCAGCGTGTGATGCGGACACTGATGCGTTTGTATCGTCGCACCGCAAGACACATTAAAAATGCTGAACGTTTTTTAAAACCTCTGGATTCAGCAATCCCCTATTATCGACGCTCGGAACTTGAAAGTGGGCAACTGGCTCGCTTTTATGAATTGCACACCAATCAACCGCTGTTCTTCACCAAAGAATACAAGCTGACGCATTCCTCCGAGGACATGCCCACCCACTATGCATTTCTCATCAGCTCGAAATTGGATTCCATCGAGAGAGAATTCAACACAATTCGCACAGCTTCTGCACCAAAGACACCGCAATCAGCAAGCACACTCCTGCCCAAACGAACAGACGCTCTGGACTCCAAAGTAACGATCATCCTGAACAGCCTTGATAGCCGCGGTGCGTGGGTCGAAACGGGCCGTATGCGATACCATGGCTCTGATGATACAACGACACAGGTGATTCGCAGTGACACCTTCGTCACCAATCTGATGAGCCTTGCAACATGGCTGGGTGTTGAATAAGTCTTGTGCGCTGCCTACCAATCACCTCACCTGTCTCTTGACTGAAGGTTCCTGCTGACACCATGGCTGATTCTTCATCACACGCCCATGAGCCCCCCGAAATCCCTGAACCGGAACAGCGTCTACCGGTGGTGTTGGTGGCAACGCCGCACCCGGCAATTCTGCATCCCGACAAGTTGTTGGAGAACTGTGGTTTGCGGACGCAACGTAGAAGCGGTCCGGGTGGGCAGCATAGAAATAAAACCAGCAGTGGCGCTTTCCTGCACTACCCCCCCACCAACACCACGGCCGAGGCGACCGAAAGAAGAAGCCAAGCAGACAATCGAAAGATCGCGCTGGAACGGCTGCGATTTCGCTTAGCCGTTGAAGTCCGCAGCCCGTCACCCATGGATGGGCACAAAGTCTCTGTTGATGAAATGGAACTGAGAAAACGATTCCAGGGAAAACCCCTTAAAATCAGCGATCGCAACAGTGACAAGCCAGCCGTATTGGCGCTGCTTCTAAATGACCTGCACGTGTGTGGTGGCCAACCCAGTGCCGTTGGACCTGCTTGGCACACATCCACCAGCGGCATTGTCCGGCTAATCAAATCGCATCCCACCGCGTTCACATTCCTGAATCGAATCAGGCAACACCATAATCGCCTTCCACTACGATAATTCACCCGCCTATGTTTTTTCGCAAGCGGAAGAAGCTGGATGACATTTCAGCTAAACTGTAAGATCAAAGCTGAAATCGCGATTGCGGAAAATTGACAAGTTACTCGCCTGTCCCCAGCTCGAAGATTTCCCACCTGAACGAAACTGCTTCTGGCTGAGAAAACGCCACTAAATCCACACGAGGTCCTCCTTGATTCTCTCGATCCTGAATTTTTCGCTTCGGGCACTGCTGCCAGTCTATCTTTGCCTAACACCTTTGGTGAGTTTCTCAGCCGAGATTTTCGTCGAGGCAGAAAGTTTTCAGCAACGTGGAGGCTGGAAACTTGACACTCAGTTCATTCAGCAGATGGGGTCTCCTTACTTACTGGCTCACGGACTGGGACGCCCAGTCGACGATGCCATCACGACGATCGATGTCTCTGAAGCGGGAAATTACCGTCTTTGGGTTCGAACCAAGGACTGGGTCGCTCGGTGGAACGCCGACGTATCACCCGGCAAGTTTCAGGTTGTCATCAATGAAAAGCCAGTCAAGACAACATTCGGGACACAAGGCGCACAATGGACATGGCACGATGGTGGTATCGTTGCCCTGAAAAAAGGATCAACAAAGCTACGACTCAAGGATCTGACCGGCTTTGATGGACGCTGTGATTGCATTTATCTGTCCACCAGCACTGACCAACCGCCTCCGCCGGCAGACACAGTTCTTTCAAAATGGCGACGTAAACAACTTGGGCTTCCTGCAAATCCTGAAAATCGTGGCCCCTACGACTTGGTAGTGATCGGCGGAGGATACGCGGGCATGGGTAGCGCCCTGTCTGCTGCCCGCATGGGATGTCGCGTTGCTCTGGTTCAGGACAGACCTGTTCTGGGCGGAAACGGATCCAGTGAGGTGCGCGTCTGGGCCAAAGGCAATATACGCCGAGGCAAGTTTCCAAGAATTGGCGAGATCATTGAGGAGATCGCCGATAAAGCAAAGAAATCTCCCGGGACTTACGAAGAATTCGGCGATGAGCTGAAGGAAAAAGTAATTCGCAATGAACCCAACATTGACCTTTTACTAAATCATCACGCTCACCGAGTCGACATGGATGGGAATCGCATTGCCGCAGTCCATGCTTTGGATACACGCACAGGAGGTGAAGTCAAAATCATTGGTGACTACTTTGCCGACTGCACCGGCCATGGTTGGATTGGCACTTGGGCAAAGGCTGATCTCGACATGTCGCCTGATGGGCGAATGGGCATGAGCAACATGTGGGCATGGGGCGAGCAAGGCACTGCCGCAACGTTCCCCGATACCCCTTGGGCTCTCGACCTTGAGATGGCCGATTTCCCCTATCCACGGGACTATCACGGCTGTCTCTTATACACATCTGACGCTGCCGACGACTC
>CAJXTM010000039.1 GCA_913061385.1 uncultured Rhodopirellula sp.
TACACGTAAGGAGTCGTCGGCAGCGTCAGATGTGTATAAGAGACAGATATTAACGAGTGCGAAGTGAGCAGAACGCGGGCAAATCTGATTTGGACGTTATGCATCTCTTGCCTCTTCAAGTAGTTTGATCCACGGGCCCACGTAGTGTCCGTTGTCGTGAAATGTTCTTCCACTCACCAAATTCCCATCTATGACACAGGCTTCGTTGACATATGTCCCGCCACAAACCTCCAGATCGAATTTGCACTTCGGAACGGTTGCCATGCGACGGCCCCGAACACAGTCGGCGTAGGCTGGAATCTCGACACCGTGGCAAACACTGGCCACTGGTTTATTGGTCTCGAAGAAATGCTTTGTAGCTCGGACCAAATCCTTGTCATAACGGATGTATTCTGGCGCTCGACCGCCACTGAACAGGATACCTGCGTACTCTTCGGGATGAATTTGTGAGAAGGCAACATCAGCCTGGATCGTATAACCCTCCCACTCTTTGGTAATCGTCCATCCAGGCTTAATCTCATGCATGACCATTTGATAGAGACGCTGTTCCGGTGCTGCTACCACTGGTGTGAATCCTGCTTCCTGTAAACGGTAGTAGGGGTACATTGTGTCAAGTGTTTCGGTAGCATCGCCTACGATGATCAGGACTTTGTCAGACATCAATCTCTCAGTTTGGGGCATGGTGGTTGTGTGGAAAGTGTGATTTCGCCGGAATGTAACGGAGGCAACACAAGACGGATGAAGATGAGAAATCGATTGTTTCGTGTTCTTCCGCACGACAATCTAGAAAAGTACGCCTGCGTAGCCAACCACTCTGGAATTGTCACCGGTAGCTTCCGCGGATGTTGAATATGCGATTTTTTGGTAGTTGCATGTGTACTGCATATACTGCAGAGTGAGCAGGACGAATGCGGCGGGAATTTGTCCGCACATACTGATGTCCTCTTGTTTGCAAATATTCAAAAGCCCTTCGGGGTCCAAAGCAGCAAGTTTTTCCAAGGCAAGCTGATCCCGTCTGCGGTTCTCAACGTCGTCAGCGAAGTGATTCATGTCGCTGCTGATGACAATCAGGGGGGGGGTGGCAAGGCTCTTTAACAGGGTTGCAAGTGATCGTGCTGCTGCTTGCAAATCCTCGTATGCTGCTCCGCTCATTGCGATAGCAGTGACACGTGAATTGGGAGCGAGTCGGTGTAAGAACGGCAATTGAACTTCGGTCCCGTGTTCGCTGCGATGTGCAGAAGCGTCCAGTTTCATGCCTGGCACATTGTCGGCGAGCAAGGTGGCGAATGCCAAGTTCCCTCGTAAACTGGTGGAATCGGATAGGACCCATGTTTCATGCGGCGCGACTGCCCAGTCGACACCATCAGAGGTGTGCTTTGGACCAATGATGAGAATGTCGTCGGGTAGATCAATCCTTCGCCATACGTCGGCAGCGATGTGTCCGGAATAACGCAGTCCGGCGTGTGGCACCATGGCGGCGCTAACTTGTTGTGGATGAACGGGAGATTTCTGCTGATTTGTAAGATCATCCAAGATTTGATTGATCAACTGTTCGCGTTCGGAATCTCGCTTTGGGTAGAAACTGCCAGCTACTGCAGGTGCACGTTCGGGGGCTTGGGTAACTGCAGAAGGGCTCGAGGAAATCGCAAAGCGACTGTGGGTCGAGTCGCATTTCGCCGAATAAATCATTGTGCTTTTTCTTCTGAATCGTTCAGCAGTGAGGGTTCCCGTGACGAGGTCGTCAATGCGTTGTCCTGTGTCAAAAGCAAGGGACCAGCGTTTGCTGTCCAGTGTAAGTATGGCACGTTTCTCTGGATCAACTTCCCGAGTATCGAATTCCCCGGCGGTGCCATGATGAATTAGCTGTGAAAGAATTGCCAAGGTGATTGTTTTTTGACCAGCTTCTTCCATGCCTTGGAAATGCTTTGCTGCTACCTCGGTCAGTCGGAATAAGGTCGACTGCAGCGGTATGCCCTCTTTGATATTCAGTTGCATTAAACTGAATGCTCGATGTTTGTCGTCGGACACCAGCAGGGCGACACCAGCAATGGTCATGTCGTCGACATCTGTTGCGTAGTAGAAGGGAGTTGCGCCGCGTTGTATCGCGGTAAGATTGGATGCTATCCAATTGGAAAGCTTTTGCAGGGCTTCGTGGCTCACCGCGGGCAACTCAGGCTCAGGTTCCATGCACATGAAGGCTGCTGAGTAATCGACTCCATCAAAGATCTCGATCAACGCATCTTCGCGCTGCCAAGTTTCTTGGGAAAGGCCAGCTTTGGTGCAAACGGCTTCCATGAATTGCCGAGCATTCCAGTCGCGTTCTTTGGCCACTACCGGCAGTAACAGTCCAGCATGACCTTGATGACGGATGCGAAGCCCATGCTGCCCAATTTTAATGGCATTGATTCGATCCTCCCCAATCACGCCGATATCGCGTGGAATTCCAAGAACGGATACCGAAAGCGTTAGGTGTGGTAATTCGATTGCAGTCACCGGAGCCATTCTTGGGTCGTGCAATGCGGTTTGTGTTGCAGAATCAGAAAGAGCTTTGGCCATGGAAATAGATGCACCGAGCATCCCGCAGCAACCACGGAGAGTGTTGCCTCTCTTGAGGGTGACAAAGATTCCAGAGACTTTTCGATCCGCAAGTTGACCGAGTTCCCGTTGTACATCCACTGTCTGATTCTTGACTGCTGCTGTGACGAGTTGGCATGCAGCATGATGGATCGAGTTTAGCTCATGAGGCTCTAATGCCTGGATCGTTGTGGCCTTATTCATATCTGCTGTCTTCCATTCTGTGGGTGTTGGCCGACCAGTGGAAGCGTGATCCATGTCGATTGTCGCATTGGGTTCAATGGAGATTGATTGTCTTCGCCGACCCCACTTGCCTGGTTTAGCCTCAAAGCGACCAGGTATAAGGCAGTCACAGTTGCGACAGCGGTTGTCGTCAAGGTTGTAGGCTGTCAGTTGATGCCAGTCACGTTGAATCAAAGGTGTCCGGCAGGCGGGGCAATAGGTGCTTTGTCGCGCGACGTCATGCACATTGCCGACGTAGACATAATTCAGGCCGGCTTGCTGTGCGGTTTCGTAAGCGTTTGACAGGGTTTCGTGGGAGGTTGCGGGGATATCTCGCATTTGAAAGTCGGGATGAAATGCGGTGAAGTGAATTGGCACATTGCAACCGACTTCTGTAAGAATCCAGTCGATCATTCGTTTCAAGTCATCCGGATGATCATTCGCCCCCGGGATCATCAGGTTGGTCAATTCGACCCAGCAGTCAGTTTCGTGCACCGCGTAGCGAATGGTATCAAGAATGGGTTGCAGATGAGCTCCAGTAAGCTTGCGATAGAACTCCTCGGTAAATCCTTTGAGGTCGATGTTGGCCGCATCGATGAGTGAGAAAAAATCGGGTCTTGCTGTATCTGTCAGATAACCTGCTGTGACGGCTATCGTATTGAGACCAAGTTCATGGCAGGCTTTGGCAGTGTCCAGAGCGTATTCAGCCCAAATGATTGGCTCGTTGTAGGTGAACGCGACACTACGGCACCCCCGGTCCAATCCGGCTAGAGCGATATCCAATGGCGCCGCTATGTTGCTGATGCGAGAGACCTCGCGGCTTTTTGAGATGTCCCAGTTTTGGCAGAATTTGCAGCCAAGATTGCATCCGGCGGTGCCGAAGCTAAGGACAGGTGTGCCGGGCAGGAAATGGTTCAGCGGTTTTTTTTCGATGGGATCGATGCAAAAACCAGTACTTCGGCCGTAGGTGTCGAGCACCATTTCGCCATTCTTGTTTTGTCGCACAAAGCAGAATCCACGATCACCGGGTTTTAAACGGCAGGCACGTGGACAGAGTTGGCACAGGATTCGGCCATCAGGTTGCTTGGCCCACCAACGCGCGGTGAAATCACCCTTTGGGGCTTCATCGGCAACGATTGGAAGATGAGAATTGACCATTCAGGATAGTTTAGCGATCTAAACAGACCGATGATCTGAGCATCCCATCTTTTCCGCGGCACCACCTTCGATAGACTTGGGGCTGAACGTACCAGCAATGTCATTTCCAAGAACGGTAAACAACCAATGACGACCAAGCTAGCCAAGACACCACTCGATGCATGGCATCGCGCTAATGGTGGGAAGATGGTACCGTTTGCTGGCTACGAGATGCCCGTGCAGTACGAGTCGATCGTTTCAGAGCATCAGGCTTGCAGAAATGCGGCAGCTTTGTTTGATGTGTCCCACATGGGGCGTCTTCGTTTTGACGGAGATGGGAGCGAGCATTTTCTCGATCATATCCTTACCCGCAAAGTCTCGGATTTACCACTTGGTGGCGTGCGCTACGGATTGATTTGCAAGGAAGACGGTGGGATATTGGACGACGTTCTTGTCTCCAACCTCGAAACGCCATCGCAACGTCGCTTTCATCTCATGGTTGTGAATGCGTCGAACCGCGACAAAATAATCAAGTGGCTGACGCCAATTCTGGACGATTTTCCGACCGTAACAATGTCAGATCGAACAGAGTTGACAGCCATGATTGCAGTGCAGGGGCCGGCGGCCATGGAAGCATGCAAGCGTTTGTTTTCCTTCGATCCGTTGCGTTTGAAGTACTATCGTGCCGTCATTACCGACCAATTTGCCAAGCCGGCAATCGTGAGCCGAACGGGCTACACCGGTGAAGATGGGTTGGAGTTGATTGTCAGGGCGGAAGAAGCAAATCGAATCTGGGAAAACCTGTTGCTCGCCGGTCGCAATCATGGTTTCATCGCTGCGGGCTTAGGAGCCCGTGATACGTTACGTCTGGAAGCTGCGATGCCGCTCTACGGGCATGAGTTAAACGAGTCAACTGATCCGCTGTCAGCAGGATTGAAATTCGCTTGTAACCTCAAAGACAGATCGTTTATCGGTAGCGAGGCTTTAGTCAAAATTGCTGAGGCGGGGCCGTCAACCGTTCGGATTGGATTGAAACCGGATGGAAAGCGGCCCGCTCGTGAAGGGTGCCCAGTGCTTGATAGCAAGGGCCAAAGAATCGGAGAAGTCACTAGCGGTGGGCCGTCACCGACACTGGGATATCCGATCGCAATGGCTTACGTTGATAGAGCCCGTGCAGACGATAGCGAATTCAAAATCGATATTCGAGGCAAGCTTGTTGATGCGAAGCCAACCAAGCTGCCTTTCTACAAACGCCCCAAGTCATGACCCTCATAGAAGGACTCCTTTGATGTCACGTGATGAATCCAAATTGCTTTATGCCGAATCGCACGAGTGGGTTGATTTGGCGGAAGAAAACGGGAAAACAGTTGGAACCATCGGGCTGTCTGGGTTCGCGCTGGAACAGTTGAACGACCTCGTTTATATGGAACTGCCAGAGCTCGGACGAGAGCTTACCGCGGGTGAGGAGTTCGGTGAAGTTGAGTCCGTCAAGGCAGTAAGTCCGCTTTACAGTCCCGTCAGCGGTAAGGTCATCGCAGTGCACGACGATCTGCCAGAGAGTCTGGAAAAACTGAATGACGATCCCTACGATTTTGGGTGGATCTTAAAAGTTGAGGTCAGCCAGGCCAATTCTGTCGACGCTCTGTTGGATCATGCTGCCTACCAAAAGCAGTGTGCTGAAGCTGGATGATGAACACGCGAACAGGTGCTGGCATTTTGGGTGACCCACGTATCGGGCGATTGATTTCGATCAGCACGGCGGGGTCGGCAACGAACATGGCCGTCGATCAGGCGATCCTGAATGCTGTCTCCCAAAGCGGAATTCCGGTTTTGAGGTTTTACCAGTGGGTCGAGCCTACTTTGTCATTGGGTTACTTTCAGGGGCTTGCCTCACGGTCTGACCACTGCCAGAGTGATCAAATCCGTTGCGTCAGGCGAACTACAGGTGGCGGTGCCATCGTTCATGACCGCGAATTGACTTACAGCATTTCGATGCCGGTACCCGCTGGGCAGGCCGGTCCTCGTTCTGCTCTGTATCAGCAGACGCATGCGGCAATCGCAAGTGCATTGGCCTGTTTTGGCGTCCATGCCGTTCCTTTTCGCCTCACGGGGACTGGGGCGCGTTCGGAGAGCGACAACTCGCATTTTCTTTGTTTTCAAAGACGCACGCCAGAAGATCTAATCGTCAGCGGCTACAAGGTTCTTGGTAGCGCTCAACGGAAAAGCCGCACTGCAGTGCTGCAGCATGGCAGTCTTCTCATGCATGCCAGTGAGTACGCTCCACAACTGCCTGGCGTCAGTGATTTGCTCTCTGTGCCGATAACCGCTGACGATTTGATACCGGGAATCGTGGCTAATTTGTCCGAATGTCTTGGCGTCGATTGGCAAGCGGGGCATCTTTCCGAACAGGAAAAACTTGATGCGGAGCAAATTTCCTGCGAACGCTTTTCCCAGTCAGGTTGGACCGCTCGGCGTTAGGTGTCTCTTCACCCCATCAGGTGGGGGTTCAGCAACGGCGGCAAATACTGGGCGGAATAAGCAGCGACAAAAAACCGATTCAGCATGATTTTTAGACGATAACAGATTGTACAACTGTTACACTTTCAAATAGGTATCCAGGCTCTGAAGGATTCAGTAGGTGGCAAATTCTTGCCGTGCTGTTTTCGTACGTGTAGCTACTCGTGCTGTGCCCGGTTTCAGGAATATGTCGGTTTAGTTTGAGGATTGGTAAGCTAATCACGAGTTACCCCTCTTTGGGGCTATTTGACTCAGGCAGTCCCAACTGACGAACAATCGGGAGCAATTGATGCAGGTAATGCTAAAGGTCCTTAGTGGAAGTCACGAGGGACGTGAACTCAATGTGTCAGGCGAGAAATTTCTCATCGGGCGAAGTGAGTCATGCCAATTAAGACCTAAGAGTGAATCGGTTAGCCGAAAACACTGCATCATTGTCCTGAAAGACAATCGAGTTTTGATTCAGGATCTTAAGAGTCGTAATGGAACATATGTCAACGACAAGCGACTGCCCACGGATAAGGCAAAGGTTCTAGCTGGAGGCGATCAACTGCGTGTCGGCAAATTGAACTTTGAAGTCGTGATCGAGCACGGATTGCAGGCTCCGAAGAAGCCGGAAGTCGCGGACATGAGCGACGCAGCTGCACGAACGGTTGAGGCTGGTTCACACGACAGTCGGTTCGAGGAAGTTGATGTCGATTCGTGGCTTAATGAGGCTGATCAAATTGATCGAGTTCGTAAACTCTCTGATCCAGAGACGCGTCAGTTCCAAGTCAAATCCGGTGTCATTACCGAAGGTGAAGCGGTTTCTGAGTCAGAAGAAAGTGAAAGTGAAGATGACGGTGTTGGCGCTGGCGGTGACAGCACCGACTTATCAGTAAGTGAGGCGACCGATCCCGACAGCAAAAAGAAACGTGACAAAAAGAAGCCAGGGAAACTTCCCAAAGGCTTTCAAAAGTCAATCACGGATAATTCCCGTGATGCTGCAGATACCGCTTTGAAACGCTTCTTCAGCGGTCGCTAGGTTTCTTGATGATGACTGCGATAAGCATTTTCCGGCCAGCAGTGATTGCTCTGAAGGCTGTAGTCTGCGAACCGCGGTCAACGCTAGCTAGATAAAGACTTATTTAAGTTTCGAATGAGTTTGAGCGGATGATGCACGATTCCAACGCACTACTGGTCCAGCAATTTCTTGAGAATGATGAGGCCGCGTTTTCAAAGCTTGTGCGTAGGCACTATCCGCTCGTGTTTCGGGTCTGTCTGAAAATCCTGAGGCATCGTCAGGATGCAGAGGATGTAACTCAGGAAACGTTTTCTCGCTTTGCGAAGCATGTTGACCAGTGGGATGTTCGCCGACCACTTGAGCCATGGTTGGTGACCATTGCCGGGAATCGCAGCAAGACGTTTCTGGCAAGGCGTCGTGGGCATCAGTCACTATCGAGCACGTTGGAACCGGTCACTGATGAGGTGCATGCTGTCAGGAGGGCAGATGGGCTTCGTGAAGAGTTGGCATTGGCGTTGTCGACGGTGCCCGCACAGCAGAAGTTGGCGTTTGATTTGTTCCATGAGCACGGGATGAGTTACGTACAGATTTCCGCTGAATTGGATTGCCCTGTCGGAACGGTAAAAACATGGGTCCATCGAGCTCGCTTCAGTGTGATTCGCATTCTCCGGCAGCGTGGAGTGCTTGCTGCAACGCAGCCGCCCAGCGCTGAGGAAACGAAAGATTCTCGTCGGGTCAATGCTCCTGATTTCATGGTTCACCAAATGCAGAAATCAAGGAGGTCCGGCGATGCGATGTGAGGATTTTCACGAACGAATGCATGATCGTTTAGATCAACGGTTACCGCTCAAGTCTGACCGAGACTTATCTCATCATGCGGCTAATTGTCAGGATTGTCGGTCGGAAATGCAGATCTGGATCGAAATTGCTCCTCTCGTGAAGTCAGATTCCAGAGGCTCCACAGTATCAACTGGAGTCAGTCTTGGTTCTGCGGCGAAGGGATACCGTGCGATTCCACCAATGCTCACGGCCACACTTGCGGTTGCGATTTTGATCGCAGTCGTCGGAATTTCTCCCACGGAATCGACTTCCAAGCCGATAATAGTAGAGAAATCGGCGTCTTTGGACACACTGGCACAGGCGACAGGGGAGTTGGATCCCGTTGTTTGGTGGCGAAGTGTGCAGGATCGGGATTGGGTAGAGGAGACAATGCCCACTGTACGGTCTGTTAGGAAAGGTGTTGCCCCGCTGGGGCGAACCCTGGTACGCGCTGTGACGATTTTGACGATCGGCGGTGAAGGCCGGACCTCCTGACCACAAGGTTTTTATGTTCAAGTTACCTCTCGCTCGCTGGGTTACTTGTGCCTTCGTGGCATGCGTTTTGCCGAATTCAGTGGTTTCCGCTGAACAGTTATTCCGGCTCCGGAATAATATGGTTTTGCGGGGCTCCATGGCGAAAATCGCTACGCTGAAGGATGGCTTTGGTGCTGCGTCTGCCGGAGAAACCCACCTCAGGCCAATCTGGTTGATCGATGATGGGCTGCGTCGTGTCTACCTTCACGGCAAAGGAATGGTTGCGGTGGAGCCGATCGATGTAGGTGAGATGGAACGGAATCTGGAGTTTTGGCAGCCGAAGCCATTGGGAGGGAAAATTGTTGGTGGCCTAGGAACGATCCAAGGCGTGTCACCGTTCAACGATTACGGAAGGCGGATCTTGACGATACGTGGGCCGGATGGTGGCCAAGTACGAATCATCCAAGGTATCGCTGAAGTGAATTCGCGCTATGCGAAATTGGTCGCATTGAAAGGTAAGCCGAGTCTGAATTGGGATATGCGGATTTCTACGCGTACTCTGGATTCTTCAACGCTTGCACGAATTTTCAAGAAACGAACTGATCAGTCTGATTTGAATGCTCGACTAGAGGTGGTCCGCTTTTTCATCGCCTCGGAGCGTTACAGGGAGGCAAAAGAAACTCTACAAGCAACGATTGATGACTTCCCTGAGGAAGTTGATTTGCTTTCGCAGTTGGCTGCTCTTACAAAGCGTCAAGCAGACCAGTTATTGCAAGAAGCTAGCGATCGAGCAGATGCCGGACAGTACCAACTGGCGCGGGGAATTCTGCAGGGGTTTCCCTTGCAGGAAGTGAGTCGGATCACAAAGATTCAGGTGGAGGATGCGCTCAAGAAAATCAATGAACCTGTTCAAAAGTCTTCCGATCTGCTGCGGAAATTACGAAACCAGGTGAGTATGTTACCCGCTAACCAGCAGATGAATTTGGCTGGGATTCTTGACGAGATGGAAGCGGGATTGTCTGCTGACACCCTCTCAAGGCTGAGCGATTACGAGCGATTGGGTGACGTTGATAATCTTCCAATTGATAATCGAATTGCATTGGCAGTTGCCGGATGGATACTGGGCTCGGGTTCTGGTGAGCAAAACCTGAGCATTGCAACATCGTTGATTCAGGTACGCGATCTTGTCGTGGAGTATCTTTCAACTGCTGATGGTGCTCGGCGTAAAGCCATCCTTGCCGAGTTAAGTAATCTTGAGGGCAGTGAAGCGGAGTATGTAGACCGCATTCTGCCATTACTGACCCCGGTATTGCCTTGGCCGGAAGGGGCTCAGCATCCGAACATCCCCGGGATGTTCAGTGTTAGTACTGAGTCGTTTAGATACGTGATACAGTTGCCACCCGAATATAACCCGCTTCGACAGTATCCATGCGTGGTTGCTTTGCACGAATCACGTTCGCCGGTTGAAAGTCAGTTGGATTGGTGGTCGGGTGGATACCGTGAGCAAATCCAAGCAAGGATGGGCTATGGGGCTCGCAGCGGTTTTATTGTTGTTGCCCCAGTCTGGTCACGTTCTGATCAACGTGGTTACGAGTACACACCACAGGAACACCAACGCGTTCTGGCCGCAATGCGAGACGCGATGCGCCGCGCCTCAATTGACTCCGACCGTATATTCATTGCGGGCCACGGTGAGGGTGCGACAGCGGCCTGGGACATCGCTCTTGCACATCCTGATTTGTGGGCTGGCATGATCTCAATCAGCGGAACGCCTTCAAAGACGATTCCCCACTATGAACCCAATTCACGCCATGTCCCACTCTACATGGTGATGGGCGAGTTAGATGGAGCGAAGGCTGGTGGCGCGATCTTAAATGACTACATGACGTTCAACCATGACGCCATGGTGGTGATGTATCGCGGTCGTGGCAGAGAATACTTCTATGATGAATTACCACGACTATTTGAATGGATGAGTTTGAAATCGCACCAACGCAGGGAAATGCCTCGTGAGATCGAGGTAGCTACGATACGTGAGGGCGATCAGTTCTTCTGGTGGTTAGAGTTGGGAGAGCTCAAGGCAGGAGTTCCCGTCGATCCCATTTTGTGGGATCAAGCCGACCGCATCCGTGCAGGTAAAGTAGTCGCCGCTATTGGTGCGGATAATCAGATTCGGGTGCAGCGTGGTCCTGCTGATAGATTTCGGCTGCTCTTGCGTCCAATGTCTGGTGCGCTTGATCTCAATCAGGAAGTCATTGTCCGTGAAGGAAGTCGGTCCAAACGCCTTCAGTTCGATGGATCGCTTCAGTTCATGTTGGAAGATGTACGGCAGCGAGCTGATCGTAAAAGAGCTTTTTGGATGACGGAAGTGATCCCCTGAAAACCGTCGCAATGAACAGCTGGGGAGATCAGTGGATCGCAGGTGGGGATTCCTGATTGAGTCATGTGACATCCACCTTGGACGCAGTGACCAAGTCGGTTGATTCGGTCAAGGCTTGCCCGTTTCGCCGAGGTTTTGCTGCCCTGCTCTCTTTCTGTTTAAAAGCTGGAGAGAGTATTGAGTAACAACCCTGCAAAAACCATTTACAATGCACACCTTCCCCTTCCAATCATTCTCTCGAGGTATTCCTGTGAAACGCCGTGACTTTCTGACTTCGAATGTTGTACTTGCCGGTGCCGCCATTTCTGCTGCAAGTCAAGTGAATCAAGGTACGGCGATCGCTCAGGAAAGTGATGCGAAACCAGTATCTGGCAGGGTCAGGCAATCAGTCATGGGTTGGTGCTTCAAGCCTATGGATACCATCACCCTCGCGAAGCACTGTAAGCAGATTGGTTTGGAGGCAATGGAGGGTATTCCGAATGATCAATATGGGGCAGTGACTGACTTGGGACTCAAAATATCACTCGTCTCCAGTCATGGCTTTGCAAAGGGACCCCTTGATCCTGAGAATCTGTCTCTTATACACATCTCCGAGCCCACGAGACCGAGGCTGATCTCG
>CAJXTM010000040.1 GCA_913061385.1 uncultured Rhodopirellula sp.
ACGAGATCAGCCTCGGTCTCGTGGGCTCGGAGATGTGTATAAGAGACAGGAAAGGTACTTCGTGGGAGGGCGGCTATCGTGTGCCGGCAATATTTCATTGGCCCGGGAAAATCAAACCAGGAATCATTCATGGAATGGCGGCGAACCTCGATCTGCACTCAACATTCATCAGACTTGCAGCAAACCAACAACCTGGCCCAATGCTTGCCTCGCAACAAGGATACATTTCACGCGATCTGACCGATACGCTGCTGAGGTCCAAACCGAGTCCACGCAAAAGGTGGTACTACAACAGTGGAGGCGCCATCGCTTTCCGGTCTGGCTCATTCAAAATACATCTCAGTACAAAAGATCGATCCTCCCATCCTGACACGCGTGCTCGCGAACCTCTGGTCCAGCATCAGAATCCGCTTTTGTTTGATTTGGAAAACGATGTCAGTGAATCGAATGATTTGTCAGATCGTGAGCCTGAAAAGGTTTTGCAGATGCAAAAAGAGATGCAAGCGTTCCTTGCTACCGAGTCCAAATGAGTCAGGCGACTCAGGTGTTGCTCCAATGGAGGCGTTTTTCTATGCCGTTCCACGGGTGCCCTTCGTCTGTGGTGTGGGTTGTCAGTGCAGCACCAGTTCCATCCAATCGGATGGATGTCCAACCGGTAGTTGATGTGTTTGGATCTGCGACGTAGGAAGTCGCTAAGGTGTTGATGATGTGGATGCCACGGTGTTTCGCAAATCCCCGGTCGTGGATGTGTCCGTGGATATACGCTTTGACATGCCGCCGTTTTGTCAGGACATCCCAAAGCTTTTGTGAGTCGATCAGCCCACCGGGAAAGTGCAACGGATCGCCACCAAGCCGTGGATTGTGGTGGGCCACAATGATAGCAGGCTTTTCTGCATGTTCGTCCAAAGTCTTTGCAAGCCAATTCATTTGTTGGCTGCCCACGGTACCTTGGGTAACCATCGTTTCTTTTAGTGAATCCAGTAAAAAGAAATTTGCATGCCGGGTTTTTACTACGGAGACATGCAATGATTTCAGCGGCGAATTCACTGTGCGCTGGTTTTTCAATACCTCGTAAAACATTTCGCGATTATCGTGATTGCCGAGAGTCAGGTGTGTTTCGATCTCTGCATCACGAAGCGGTTGGGCCAGACGCGAAAAATGCTCGTAGTCTCCCGGTTGCCCATCTTTCAGGGCTAGGTCCCCGTTGATCAGGACGCAGGCAGGTTTTGATGTTTGCTGGGTCAGTTTCTCGACAATCAATCGTAGATTGGACGGAACGGCTGAGTCAGGAGGATGTCTTTCGCCGATGTGAGTGTCGTTCAAAACCACGACAAGGTCATTGTTGATCTGTTTTGATTTCTGTTCACCCGATGGGTCGGCGTCAGCATTGTCGGCTGCGCGGCTAACGGACGAGCTGAGGCCAATTGCACCACCCGCAATTTTTAAGAAACGTCGTCGTTCTGGATTCGTTAGGTGAATGGGCATAGGGTTTCGTAGTGGCTTTGCGGTTGGATCAGAAAGTTAAATGTCAAAGCACAACTCGAGTTTAGTCCAACTTTCTGTTAGCGCGTCGCCACCAAGCCGGATCTGCTTTCTCGGCCATCTCAGACCCAAGTGGGTTCCCAATTCTTGCGGTAACGCTTGGTGATCCATTTTTGTGCGTCAGAGTGATTGGTGATTTTGAGTTCTTCTGCGTTCCATTTCAGTTCCTCGCCCGGGTACCGGATGCCGATCGTTCCCAGCAGTACCGTCTCAGTCAGCGGGCCGGCGTAAGCGAAGTGTGAGGTCGTCTTTCCTTTTCCTACGCAAGCATCAGCCCATTGGGTGTAATGATCTACACCTTCGATGACCGGCAGTTGGTCGGCCGGAAATGTTTCCTCTGGAAAGAGTTTGGGCATCGCAACGTGCGGGATGACAAGCGTACCTTTCTCGCCGATGAGGACTGATCCGGCGCCCGGTAATTTGTAATCGGAGGGCACATCACTGAGGATTTCTCGTGGCGGTGTTGCGCCAGCTGCGTCATACCAGGTGACGGGTAGGGTTGGGCCTGCAGTGTATTCGGTGCCGGGGAATTCATAATGCACGGTAGACCGATCCGTCCATGATTCTGGATACAGTTTAGGCGCTTGCACTGTAAGTTTCGTAGGAGAGGTGAGCTTAAGCGATTTGAATACCGGGTCCAGAATGTGGCACCCAAAGTCTCCGAGTTGCCCTGTCCCATAGGCTTGCCACCCTCTCCAGTTGAATGGATGGTACATGCCAATCTTGTAAGGTCTGTCTGCTGCGACACCTTGCCAAAGATCCCAGCGTACGTTTGCCGGAACAGTGTCACTTCCAGGTGGGCGTGGGATGTGTCTCGGCCAACGGGGAGTGCCGCCTTGCCACGAGTGAACCTCTTTGACTTTCCCGATCAACCCAGCGTGGACCATGTGAACAGCAGTCCGATAGGCCGAGTGTGACTGGATCTGATTGCACATCTGAGTCACAACGCCGAATTTTTCTGCCGCCAATTGCATCTGCCGTGCTTCATGGACTGTGTGTGTCAGTGGTTTTTGGCAGAACACATGCTTGCCAGCCTGCATGGCGGCCAACGATATAGGAGCATGCATGAAATCGGGTGTTGAAACGATGATCCCCTCAAAGTTTCCGGCGTCCCCCAGCAGTTTGCGCCAGTCCTCATATTGATGCGCGGATGAGTATTTTGTTGCTGCTTGGCCAAGGTGTTTTTCTGAACTATCGATGTCACAGATGGCAACAACGTCGACATCTGGACTCGCTGCTACCCCATTCAAGTCGCTCCAGCCTTTTCCGCCGACGCCAACAGCTGCGATACCCAAGCGACGATTAGCACCGTATACCCTCGAGTACTCAAGGGCATTAAGGCTGATAGCGCTGCCACCAAGTGTGGCGGATTTCAAAAATGAGCGACGGCAGGATTGACTCGGCATCTTTTCTTCCCGGTTCGAGGCTGGTGGAGCGTGTGTGGTTCGCAAAAAAATGAGCGAATTCGGCAAATCAAGCGATTACGTGGCTTGGCAATTACATGGCCAGGTGGGGTTTGCACATTGCGATGGCGAAGCGGCCCATGTTTCTCAGCCATCATTGTAATGCAAGGTGCATCACGCAGGGCTTTGCCTTCGCAAACTTGTTTGGCATATCTCAGAAGCTGGTGGTGCGATAAATGCGGGCAGGAGGCATGCCTCGGGAAATCTGTTGCTGCCCATTCACTGTGGCACCTTCACACTCTCGTGATGTATCTTGCGAGTGAATTGTTTGGGGCATTATTGAGGCGTCGAGAATTCTGGCAGTTGGTCTACCATTCCCGCATCGGTACGTCGCAATTCAGCGAGTGTTGCGGCACGCATGGCCCTTAGCTTTTCAAGATGTGCTGGATCCAGAGCCAAGTTAGTCAATTCTTCCGGATCAGTTTCCAGATTGTAAAGTTCTTCGACTTCGCCCTCCACGAGCGTCCGAATGTACTTGTGGCGGCCATCAAGCAGCGAAATCCACCAAGGCACTTTGGCTGTCTTGTATAGCACATCGGGGTCGGTCGGAATGACGTCTGTGTCGCTTCCATATTTCTCGCCAGTGAGTGCTGTCAGGACAGGGTGTGGCCAATCAACGGTCGGGTTTTTCAACAGCGGCGTCAAGTCGTGGCCGTGCATCTTCCATGGCAGAGAAAGGTCGGCAAATGCAAAGAAAGTGGGCGGCAGATCGGTCCCACCCACGGGACGAGAGCAGACTTTACCTTGCGGGATGCGGCCGGGAAAACTCATGATCAGTGGGCCGCGAATGTTGGCATCGTAGGGAGCGATCTTTTGTTGAAACCCATTCTGGCCCCATGCAATCCCTTGGTCAGCGGCAAATACAATCAGCGTGTTCTTCGCTTGCCCAGAGTCTTCCAATGCTTTTCGAAGTTGACCTACCGCATCATCGATCGCAAGTACTCCCTGGTGATACTGTCGGACCCAGTTTTGCAGGGTGTTCCCATGGAGTGGTGCATTCACGACCGTTCTCTGTTTAACACCAGATTCGAGTTCGGCTTGCCCGTTCTTGTTAGGAACCCAACGATTTCTGTTGCGAACGTATTCGGGTTTCCCGAGGCGTGATTCACCGGGGTAAATGTTGGTAGGTTCCGGGACGGTCGCATTCGGGTAAGCCGTTTGGTGACGTTCCGCAGGTGTGAAGGGACCGTGGACAGCACCGAAGCACAGCCAGAGGTACCAAGGCTGATCGTTTTGGCGATGTTTTCCACGAATGAAGTCTTCAGCCCGGTCCGTGTACCAGTCGGTTGTGTATCCGGACATGCGTTTCACTACCCCATCGATTTCGACAATCTGATCGTCGTAGTAGTGGCCCGCATTCTTCGGGTACTTGGGCCGACTCCAGACAATCTGGTGATCCCAGTCGCGACCGTATCCACTGTCGATACCGGTGTGCCATTTTCCAATCTGTGCGGTTGAATATCCATTTTCGCGAAATACTCGTGGCCAAAACGGGCACTTTTCAGGATCATAAACGCTGCCAGGGTATTCACCTTGCATGCGCATCGACTCAACACCGTATTGATGATGCCCCGTCAGCATGGTTGCCCGTGATGGCATGCACCATGTGCCGACGTAGGTGTGTGTGAATCGTACACCCTGTGCGGCCAACGCATCGATGTTGGGTGTTTTGACCCAGGGATAGGCCTCGGGGTAACAACTGACAGTGCGATACGATTGGTCATCGGTAAAGATGAACAGAATGTTGGGACGTTCCGCTGCTGACACGAGTTGGCATGTGTACAGAATCAGAAAAACGAAAATGCTGGTGCGTGCCATGATGGGTTGTTTATTTGGAAGGTGCTGCAAGAGGCTGCCGCTGTTGTCTGCTGAGTCCTGTCGAATGGCTGAAGTACGCGACTCAAAACGTAGGCATCAATGATCCTTCATTAAGCAAGGACTTCCGTGATGTCGCTGGTGCTGTCGCTGAAGCTTGTGGTGGGAGATGCCAGTTGGTTCGCGATCGTTAGGAACAGGTTCGACAAGGGAATGTTATCTTCGTAGTGAAGATGTGATCCGTGTTGGAACCCCATGTTCTTGCCTCCGCTGAGGATGATGGGATAGTTGGTCGCTTGGTGGGTCTTGCTTGTAGCACAACCATAGAAGCAGAGCGTGTTGTCCAACAGTGTTCCGTCGTCTTCCTGAATGGAGTCTAGCTTTTTAATGAAGTTGGAATGCATTTCGTTCAGGAAAGTGATGTACTTGGCCACATCCGAGTAGTTTTTCTTTTCATGAGACAGTTTGTGTGATGAGTGAGCCAACCCGATCGCGGACGGGAATCTGTCGGTCTGTCCTGCTTCTTCGCAAGCGGTTTGAAATGTTGCGACTCGAGTCGAATCTGTCTGAAATGCAAGTGCCATCAGGTCGTACATAACCGTCAGGTACTCTTGAGGGCTGGTTAGGTTTGCATCAAGTGCCATTCCGTCGCGGTTAATATCCGGCTTGGGCGTATTCTGCCAGCGTTTGGATCGTTCGGTCATCCGTTCAACTTCTCGGACCGAACTGAGGTACTCATCCATTTTTCTTCGGTCATTAGCGCCAAGACGCTGGTTCAGGTCCTGAGCCTCATTGAGCACTTCATCGATGATACTGCCACGGCTCGCCAAAGCGTTTTCCTCGGATTGGGTAACCTCACCGAACATGCGGCGAAAAATTTCGGCTGGCTTGTTTTGTGCGGGAATGGGACGACCGCTTCGATCAAATGACAAAGTTGAGGAACGATAAGGACGATTGACACCACCCATGGATGACATCACCAGCGATTGAAAGCGAGTGTCTCTTCCAAGTTGCTGAGCCAAGTGTTGATCAATTGAAACGGACTGCTTGTCGTAGGTCTTAAGGATATTTGCCCCCGTCAAGAAGTAGTCTGCGCCTTTGTGAGCGGAGGTGCGCCGCATGGATGGATGCGAAAGGCCTGACAGAAATGTAATTTTGTCTCGCAGCGGCATGATGCTTTGATGCATCTGAGGAGGGACATAATCTTTCCCTTCACCCAAGGGGAACCAGCCATGTTCCATTCGATCAGAGGCATCATTCGATGGCATCGGGACACCATACGCAAAGTAACCAGCGAAGAACCGCTGCTTGGGACGCTCGGTCCTATCTTGCGCCATCCCTTCCAGCCATGGCAGACTCAGGCAGACGCCAGTGGATTTTAATGCCATTCGTCGGTTGAGATGCCAGGATTTGCGTTTCACGATGCGTTCGCTTGGGTTACTTGTTCTAAATCTGTGTGCTAGTGATTCGGTGAAGTGATTGAGTTGACTTCACTTGGTGGAAAAGGTTTCAGACAAAACGATCTGTTCAATCAGTGTCTGAAACTTGTCCCCATCATTTTGTAGTGCTTCGCATATGGAATCGACGACTGGGCGGTCGGCAAACTCAAGGTAACGCCCAAGACTATAGGACATCACTTTGCGGACCACTGCGCGGCGGAATTGCGATAGCTTTTTGGTCAATAAGTGGTGTTTGAGGTCATCCAGGTTTTGGATGTTTGTACCATTGCTGAGCCGCGTTGAGGGGTCAATGTTGACATTTTGGTGGGGTCTGAGGACCAACGCGTCCTTGGAGCCTTCCCGCCATTGCCCCAATGCATTGTAATTTTCGAAAGCAACGCCCCACGGATCAATCTTACGATGGCAATCGCGACAGCTTGCGTTGTCAGCGTGTGCAACCAGTTTTTCCTTAAGCGAAAGAGAAGTTTCATCTTTGGTTGGCGGGTCTGGAAGATCTGGCACATTGGGTGGCGGTGGAGGTGGGGGATCATCCAGCATTCGTTCCAGAACCCATACGCCGCGTTTGATTGGATGCGTTTCAGCACCCGTGGAATTGCCGAATAGCATGCTTGCCTGAGTCAGCAGGCCGCCGCGGTGTTGATCCTTACCTAAAGGGGTGACCTGAAATCCACCACTGATCTCTGGAATTCGGTAGTGCCGCGCCAACGTTGGATTTAGGACTGCGAAATCTGAGTCGATGAAGTTTTGAATCGAAAGGTTTTTAGCTAAAATATGATCCAGAAATCGGATTGTTTCGTCTTCGAAAAGATCCTTGGTTCGCTCGTCAAACTTAAAGAACTCAGGATTCACCGCAAGACGGCGAATGCCTGCCAAGTCAAGCCACTGACCCGCGAAGTTCTTGGAGAATGCTTTGGCTTTGGAATCTGCCAGCATCCGGCGGGTTTGGCTCCGTAAGATCTTTGGTTGATGCAGCTTTTGCTGCTTTGCCAAATCAAACAGAGTTTCATCAGGCATCGAACTCCACAGAAAGTACGACAGACGCGAGGCTAATTCGTAGTCGTCGATTGGACGCTTTTCAAGTTCGGTGTCTTCGTTGACTGGAGTTGCTGCAGGTTCACTGAGCATCAGAAAGTTGGGCGAACAGAGAATCGCTGTCAGTGTCGAAACAATCGCGTGTTCAAAAGAAGGTTCGCCCTCTCTGAGACGCTGGAATAATGCCACTTTTCGTTCTAGCTCTGTTCCAGATACGGGGCGTCGATATGCCCGTCTCATGAAGTTTGCAATGACTGCCTTTGCATAAGCAATTTCGTTGGATTGGTTGTTGGTTTCGAATAGGATTGCTTGGCGTTGTGACGATGGCCACGTCTCGAAGTGATTGCAGGTGATTTCAACCCAATCAATATTCAGCTTGGGTAATTCCTCGTAGCCAAGCTGGCTGGTGCCTCGGCGGTAGTCATTGAAAATGCGAAAGTAGGAAGGACGACCGGGCTTGTTGGATTGGAATGGAAAGTTCGCACCTTGGACTTCAAATTCATAAGTTTCCATTTCTGTTGAGCGAACTTCAATGTTTGCCCCTTCTTTTTGGTCGGAGACGTTCGCACCACGGAAGGATCCCAGTTCAAAAGAAAGTCGCGGGAACGACTTGTTGCCACCCGGAATGGCTGCGCATCGGATTCGGATCTGGATGGGGGCATCGTGAGGCACCTCGTACATTTCAATTCGGAATTCAGGTTGCCATCCAGAACGCCCTGCCCCTTGGGATCCACCTATCTTTCTTTCTTCAGCAAAAATATTTCCGACCCGGTCGGAGGGGCGATTCCCTGCAAGAATGATGCCATCGCTTGACTGGGAACCATGCTCGAGACGAAAGATTCCTGGTTTCGCGTTGTTGCCCGGAGAGAAATTAGCTCCCTTTTTGAAGGTGAATCCAATTACCTTGCTTTTGTTCTTTTTCGGCTTGGTCCTTCCCTCCTTGTTATCCGATCCGTTTGCAGTGACTGGCTGGAATGAGTTTTCAGGTTCCACCCGAACAAAGTAAGGTTTCGGTTGCTGCTCAGGAACGAGGATGATTCTTTCTAAAGCTGATCGCGCGATTCGTTCGAAGTACTCGATGTGAAGTGCCGAAGTTCCAAGTACTCCGCTGTTGTTCTTGAATCCTTCCTTGGCGACGCCCTCGGGTGGCAGGTCGATCGCGTATCGCAGGTCAAGATTCAGCAGGTCCCTTAGTGTGTTGTTGTATTCGTAGGCTGTCATGCGGCGAAGAACATTCTTGCCGCCGGTTGAGCGTTTCGCTTCCATCGCTTGACGAAGTTCCGCCGTCAAAGCATCGACCATGGATTGACGCTCTTCATTCGAAGGCTGTTCTACCTCTTGCGGAGGCATCTCACTAACGTTGGTCAGATCAAGCACTTCCTGCCACATGTCTGTATCGCTGCCGTTGATCATGTCAGGGTCGAGCTGATCCAGTCTCAGGTCAGCTTTCTGTTGCGTGGGACCGTGGCATTGAAAACAATATTTCGCCAGATACGGACGAATCAAAGTCTGGTAAGAGTCCGTCTCCGATTCGGCATAAGTGTTGGAGATGAACGGGGACGTTAGCGTTATCGCGATCGCGATAATGGTGAACACGATTCGGTTGACAGCATGCTTTCTTGCCACCAACGGCAGGCAATGCAAGTTGTGACCGTTCGTAGGTATTCTGATGGATCTGTTGTTCAAGAGATTCAGGATTTCGTTTGTGTGTGTTGGGAAGCTAGAGGTGTGTTCGTGCCGGCACTGTGTTGATTACTAGGATGTCTCTGCTCAGACGATTATTTCAGGCTTGCCCTTCATGTTTGCAAATGCTGCTGCGACGCGGTGGATGCCGGTGTTTGATTCGGCTGCGCGGCCTGAACTACTGCTACAACTCAGCGTTTGGCTGTACAGAACGTTTGGCTGTACAGAACGATGTGACAGTGGAGTCGTTGGGGGGCGGGTGGGTAGGCGGACATCGATCTGGTGCCCAAAGTATAGCCGGGATTAGATGAAACCACCAGTTTTTGGTCAGATCTTCGGTGGTTAATATCACGGCACAGTTGATATCAGAATTCCGTTTGCCAGCTTTTAAACTCGTGAATCAAATCCGCCAATTTTTCCGGGTTTGCAGCCGATTGATCGTCGGTTTCTGATGGATCCCCTTTCAGCTCAAACAGCTGCCATGGTTCGTCAGGTTTTGTTCGGACGATCTTCCAGTCCCCCAAACGTAAGGCGGCGTGCTTGCGGAATTCGAAATAGAAGGCTTGGTGTTTGCTTGGGGCCCTGCCTGACAAGACTGGAAGAGCATCTTTCCCGTCGAGTCTTATCCTCGGCGGTTGTGCATCTGTCAGGTTTGCATAGGTGATCATCAGATCAGGGGACCACAACGGCTGGTCGACGATTGAACCCGCCGCGATCACTCCTGGAAAGCTGGCGATGGCAGCGACACGTAAGCCACCTTCCCAGCAGGTGACGCCTCCACCACGCAATGGTTCATTGGACCCCATGTCGATTCCCTCGCGGTTCAATCTGAAAGCTCCGTTATCAGAAAAACAGAAAATGAATGTGTTATCCGTCGCGCCCTGTTCGTCAAGGCAGTCTAGTACTCGTCCAATCGCATCATCCAGCGCGGTCACCGTCGCCATGTAGCGTCGCTTGGGATCCGCTTCTTTCTCGGACATGCCATACCTTGCGAATGCTGCGGGTGGCGCTTGCCATTCATTGGCTTGTTTCGGCAGTTTGTTTTTTCGGTTGGGGGAATGAGGCGCATTGAAAGGCAGGTAACAGAACCATGGTTGTTTCGTTTGGTGCCGAGTGATGAAATCGATCGCGGCATCAGCAAACAGGTCCGACGAGTAAGTTCCGGTGGCATGATGCTCAGTGAAAGGCTGCCCGACTGTCCCACGATAAACGTCATGTTTACCGTTGTAGACATGGCGGTAGTAATCGATGTTGCCAGACGCGTTGCCGAGAAACTCATCAAATCCACGTTCCGTGGGGCGCGATCCTTTGGCAAATCCGATGTTCCATTTGCCGAAGCAGCCCGTGCGGTATCCCGCAGACTTCAACATCTGAGGGATCAGGATTTCCGTGGGGTTTAAACCAACCCCATAGTTTCCCTCCAGGCCCGGAAGTTGGTTGTTCAGTCCGTGTCTTTGGGCAATGCGTCCCGTGAGCAGGCAGGCACGCGACACGGTGCAAGTGGGTGATGCTGTATAGAACTGAGTCAGGCGAACGCCGCGACTCGCGAGCTTGGCAAGATTGGGCGTGCTGATCTTTGAGCGTGGATTGTATATCTGCAGATCCCCGTACCCAAGATTATCAACCGTCATTAGTAGAATGTTGGGGCGTTTTGAGTCGCGTTCGTTTGCGATTAGGAATGCCGCCGGATAGGCACAGAGAAGAAGCAAAATAATCATGCGACTTCCGGGGTTTGCCGTATTCGTCACTGTTGCTGTGGGCTCGTGTTTCATTTGGATTCGGCTCGGCAGATGAAGTGAGCAGTGCCCACGTCCCTTGATTTGTGGCCTCTCGTTGAGTTATCCAACAGTTTGCGGCAATGCATTTTGTTGGTCATTGTAGGAGCCACATATTCTAACGCCTTGAAGCTGCGGAACTGAGTTCTTGCGGGGGGGGTAGCAAGTGTGGTCGCGGAGCCTAGTCGTGGGGGGCGGTTTGACGCATTCTGTTCGCGTAGGTCTTCATCTTTCGGTTTTTTTTCAGAAAAGCGATATACTCTGCGGCTTATCTAGGTTGGGCTTTTTTCTGCTCCATCGCACGTTATTGAGTTTCCGTTGTTATCAAGACGATTGACCCATGAAGTTACGAACAAAAAACACCAGGTCTCGCCGACTCCGAATGAAAAGCGTCCTGCGCTCGGGTAGGCGACGCAAGAGGGTCGGTTTGGAAAGGCTTGAGCCTCGTCTTTTGCTTGCGGTCTGCGCTGACGGAACAGATCCCCAACCAGGGAACTACATTCAAAGCGATCTCGATGCCCCCTATGTGGTGGACGCACCACTTTGTTTTCAGGGTGAGATTTCGCTCGCTTCGGATGGATCGATCACGGTCAATGCCGAAATCTTTAGTGCGACAGGAGACGTGAACATCGACTCGGATGATTCTGTCACTGTCAACGCGGAGGTGACTGCTGAGACCGGCGACATCGACGTAACGGGACACAAAACCGTCGAAGTGTACGCCGACATGATTAGCGATGGAGGGGCAGTCACGATTGAGGCGGTTCACAAGCGATTGAATTTTGGAATCAGCGCGTTGGACCAATTACAGGATTTGTTGACGCTGGGTTCTGGGCAATTGGAAGTCACGATTGGCAGTGAGTCCGAAGACTGTCTCTTATACACATCTCCGAGCCCACGAGACCGAGGCT
>CAJXTM010000041.1 GCA_913061385.1 uncultured Rhodopirellula sp.
GGTTTGGAGATTCATCTCGCGCTGTGATGGTCCATTCCTTTGGCTCGTCCTCATCGCGAGGCCAAACTTTACCCCGCAAGACGGCAGTTGCCGCTGGTGACTCACTCTCGATATCAACACGGAATTTCATCCGGTACCAGGTGTTTTCTTTCCAGGGAAACTTAATTGTCTTGGCCATCCGAAGTTGTGCAGACCATGTGCGGATCTGTAATTGTTGACTTTCACCCATCAGATCTAACACATAGCCGTGTGCGGTCAGTCCGATGTCCGGGAGTTGGTCACTCATTCGCGCACCGCGTGCATCCGCACTGATGGTGTACTCGGATAGATCGCTGTATCCCATCCAAGCTCGACTACGAGCTCCTTTTGGAATGGTTGATATCTTTGTCAATGCGGGTGAACCATCAACTTCGCGGATGACATGACGATAACGCGCTCCGACCCATGACAGTGGGGGAGCGTTCAGATCGTCGAAGGTGAACTTCCATGGCAGGCCCGGTACAATTCGAGCTCGCGTCGTTCCGGTGGCATCACCCACCTTGGCAACGATGGTTGTCCCTGTGTGGGCCGCATCCTCAGGGGCAATGAATGTTGAGCCCTCAATTGTTCCTGGTCCGGACACTTCAAATGTCACGTTGGACGGGGTTTCAAGTTGTTGTCCAAGTACGTTGAATACGTTCACTCTCAGTTCAAGTTTTTCACCCGGTTTGACTACTGATTCGGCTGGTACAATCTGGACCTGCTTGATCGTCGGATTTTCCGAAATCGGCGTCTCAGTGCCCATCGACTCGGCCATCACGACTGGAGTTTGGCTGCTGCCCTCGGTGGCAACACAATACAAGCCAGTTGTACTAGGAAAATAAAGTCGACCATCGGCCACGATGGGTGATCCAGCAAAGCCTGCGTTTCGCACACGACCTTTGTTGAGGACTTTAAAGCCATCTTCTTCATCGGGGACGATCACCGCCCAACGTCCGTTTTCGGTTAAGACGTAGATTTTTCCATCCGCATGAAGCAGGGCAGATCGTTGACGGCTTCCAACGAACGACTTGCGTTCGATGATCGGCGTCCCCGTTTTTGAATCAAAAATCCACATTTTGCAACGGTCGTCAACGACATACAGCCGGTCGCCAATGAGAACCGGTTCGCTGTAGCCTGTCACGACTTCCATCTGTTTCCAGAGCTCTTCAACTTTTGTGTCATCGCCAGTGCCTGTGACACGTAAGCCTACGACCGCGCCCATCACATTATTATTGGGAGCAACATTTTCTTCACTGTGACTCGCGAATACCTGATTACCAATCACAAGCGGGGTGGCAAAGATACCGCGTCGGGAAAGGTCGTAGTGCCACAATGGTTTGCCTGTGCGAGGCTGAAAGCCCCAAATCGCGCCGTCGCCCGCACCCATGACCAATTGCCGTTGCCCGTCAATCGTTACCAGACTGGGTGCTGAATAAGTGGTGTCGAACGGAAGGTCACGGGTTCCACTGAACCAGATTACCTCTCCGGTCTTCTTGTCCAATGCGATCAGCCTGTGGTTTGGCTTAGCCGCGTCTCCCCAATTGATAATGATCCCGCTGATGATTACCAGGTTCTCATGGATGATCGGGAAGTTGGTTCGACCGCCATAAGTGCTGAGCATGCCGAACTGCTCATGAAGCGGAATACTCCAAAGTGTTTTGCCTGTCTTGCCATCCATGCACTGGAAAATATCACACGCCCCCAGCGTGTAGACATTTCCCGTTGCGGGATCACCCACCACACTGCTCCAACCAATGCGTTCTGCGGGAACATCTGATAGCCAAACGTTGTAAGCGTTTTCCCATAATGTTTTGCCGGTGGCGGCATCGAGGCAAACGACCTTTTCGCCTTCACGCGCAGTTGCGGGCATGGAGCGTTGGATCATATAGATCCGACCGTTCATGGCAATTGGTGTGCAAGGTCCACCAATGTCTTCCCGTTTCCACAGAACGTTGCTGTCGTCGCCGCCAGCGGGATCCCAGTCATCTGGTAGGCCCGTTGCCTCAGCCGTTCCGTCAAAATTAGGTCCACGCCAGTAAGGCCAATCAGCAGCGGCGGCGGACGTCACAGCACATGCAATGGTTAGCATTGCAAGTGCTATACGGCGGCCTAAGAAGTCGAAACTCAAGTGCATTTGGATTCTCTAAAACTCGGGGGGCTATTTAGGCAGTTGGATGGTGCAACCCAGTTGTCTTACGTTCCAACCGGTTACGTGGGTACAGTCGAAGCATCGAAATGTTCATCTGCAGGATCAAAATTTGGTGTACACAGGATCAATACCGTCATTTGGCCAACCGCTCGATGTCGGACTCCCGGGGGAATCAGAATGGCATTTTGGGGTGCCACCGGGAACTCTTTCCCGTCCAGAACGATAGCAGCATTCGGCTGGCAGGCCAGAATGATGTAAATTTCAGTGTGCTCCTTGTGATAATGCTCGCGTGCGTCGGTGCTGATTTCTGTTAGGTGTACCGTGCCAGGAAATTCGTCTCGATCAGCAAATGCCCGACGAGCAACACCACAAGGGCACGTGACCCCTGGCAGGGCAGTCAAATCGACAACTTTTGGCTTGGCTGGCAAGATCAGGCGTTACCGAGGGTGGGGATGGCTCAAGTGATCCAAGCCGGTGGGGCAACGCCAAGGGGTGATGGACCTAAGTCCTCTCTCGACTCCGTGCCATTTGCCCTGTTTTGGCCAGCTAACCCGTTGTGGGTGGTTCACTTGAGTTTAGTGCCGACCAATTCTGCCGGATATGGTTGGCACTCGCAAACCACTCACTACGCTTGATTTTATACCGATTGGACGAAATACGCCACGCGCAGAATCAGAGGAACAGCATTCCTTGTAAAAAACGGCAAAAACCCCGTAACCGGTAAACTTTTCCAACAGGGTGAAAATCCCATGGAACACTGATTGAAAGCTCAGACTGCGTCGATACGGATACAGATCGCAAATGAGACGGGCTCGGCTTGATGCCGAAAACCGTCTCACTGTGATAGACCCAGGGAACCTGACATGGGATGTCGGGTTCACATGGCGTTACCAAAATTGAGTGGTTCCACGGTGACCTAACAGTCACCGGCAGCGAGAAAGACAAACTGAACGAAGTCGGCGGGCCGGGTGTCCGCACCCGACCCGTTTGTGTTTGTTGGAGCGGACTCGAGGTGTGCTCGACGGCGACTTCGTCCATCGAATGCACCTCCACAGGAGGCTCTTGCTCGCGGCAAAAGTGAAACTGTCTCGTCGATGGTAACGACATACCGACTTAACCGCCAAGTTGAGATAAAGGGAGAAGTGGCTCCAATGAAGCGGACAATAATGACAATGGCACTCGTTCTCGGTTGTACAATGTGCAGCCAGAGTTTCGGGTTTGACCTTCTAGATCGTATGCTTGGTGTGAAGGGCTGTGGAAGCTCCGCTAAGTGTTGTGACACCGGAGGCTGCGATGCAGCATCCGAACCAGATTGCGGCTGTGAAGAGCCAGCTTGTGGGTGCGAAGAGCCAGCTTGTGGGTGCGAAGAGCCTGCTTGCGGTTGTGAAGAGCCTGCTTGTGGTTGTGAAGAGCCTGCTTGTGGTTGCGAAAGCGACTCTTGTGACTCAGGTTGCGACGGTGCTGGTAGCAAAGATCGTGGATGCGGACTCTTGGCGAAACTTTTCGCTAAGAAAAGCAACTGCGATGGATGCGAGCCAGCATGCGGTTGCGAAGAGCCAGCATGCGGTTGCGAAGAGCCAGCTTGCGGTTGCGAAGAGCCAGCATGCGGTTGCGAGAGCGACAGCTGCGACTCAGGATGCGACAGCGGTTGTGCTCCAAAGATGTCTTGCGGACTGCTCGAGAAGCTGTTCGGAAAACTGAAGAAGAAAGATTGTTGCGACAGCGGCTGCGACGCTAGCGAACCAGCCTGTGGCTGCGAGCCAGCTTGCGGTTGCGAAGCAACTATGGACGCTGCTCCAATGCCAGCACCGGTCGTTGACCCAAGTGCTCAAGCGACCAGTAAGCGTCGCGTCGTTCAGGCCAGTGCTGTTTTCGTTCGCTGAATTGCGTAACGAGAACGCTCTGATTACCTTTCAGACGTGACCCACAAACGACCCGTCGAGGATTTCCTCGATGGGTCGTTTTTTTTTGCCTATTAAACTTCGTTGTCTTCAAACCGCTTCGGCGAGCGTGTTGTTGTTTTGCTTAGATCCCCGCTGCGTCCCAAAATTCCGGCAACAGCTTTGAGATGCTAGCAACGAATCAGCGTTGACGATCGGACCGGGCTTTCTCTACTGATAGGCTTCGGAATGCAATTCTTCGGCTTTCAATAACAAGATCCATGTCTTTTGACGGTTCATGAACCTTGGAATTGCAAGGCAAATCAGCGGGAATGCTCTAGGTCGGGTAATCAGAATGTCAGCAAACATATTTTTCTCCGTTGGTGAACCAAGTGGTGATCAGCACGCTGCACGAATGGTTTCGCAGATTTTGGCATTGGATTCAACAATCCAAGTGCGGGGATTTGGTGGGCAGGCGATGCGAGACGCCGGTTGTCACCTGGACCGTGATTTGACGCAGCACGCTGTCGTTGGTTTGGTTGAAGTGATTCCGAAGTTGCGACAGTTTTTTCGATTCGCCGATGAAGCCGAGGAAGTTTTTCGTCAGGGTCAGGTGGATGCCGTCGTACTTGTTGATTTCCCCGGATTCAATTGGCACATTGCAAAGCGAGCCAAGAAGTATGGAATTCCGGTCTACTACTATTGCCCGCCGCAGCTGTGGGCATGGGGTGGTTGGCGTATTAAAAAGATGAAACGCTCGGTGGATCACGTACTCGCGGTGCTTCCCGTTGAGCAGGACTACTTTGAGGGTCATGGGATCACAACCACTTATGTGGGGCATCCCTTTTTCGATGCAGTAGAGTCTCACAGTTTAGATGACCAGCTTCTGCAACGATTTCGTGAGACCAACCTAAGCGGTGAACATCTGGTTGCTGTTTTGCCCGGATCTAGGGAGCATGAAGTGCGGGCAAACTGGCCATTGATGTTGGAGGCTATACGTCGACTTTCTCGTACCAATCCGCGGGCACGTTTTCTGGTAGCGGCCTACCGTGATCGGCAGTGTCTTTGGTGTCGCGATCAAATGACGGATCAGGATCGTGACTTGCCGATTGAATTCTTCGTCGATCGAACCAGTGAAGTGATTGAGGCTGCACGTTGTGCCATGATGGTGAGCGGCAGTGTCAGTCTCGAATTGATGGCAAGGCGAACACCCGCCGCTGTCGTCTATCGAGTTGGTCGCGTGTTGCACAGTGTTGGAAAGCATGTCCTTAAGTTGGATAGTATTACGCTTCCGAATCTGATGAGCGATCGGAAAGTTTTTCCTGAGATGGTCTCGGTTGGCAAACCGGAACCAGCAATCGATTTTCTAACGCAGTCCGTCAATGCGATGCTGAATGACCATTTCTATTTTCAAGGCTTGTTGCAGAGTCTGGATGATTTACGTAATCAATATGCTCGCCCAGGTGCTTCACAGCGGGCCGCTGTGCTGATTCATCGTGGGCTTTCTAAAGATGCTGGGATTTCAGAAGAACACGAAAATCATAAGAATTTGCCTCGGCGGGCCGCGTAGTGGCCAGTAGCTAATCTGAGGCTGGGGTTATTTAAGTGTTTGAATGCAAAATCAGCCTTTTCCTCAAACAAGATTGAGCCAAGCTGCGTAACAGCAAAGCTAGGTGTATGTTTTTGAGTGGTCTGCCAACCTCTATGCTGTGCCTCGGGTCGACGTGAAGCCGTTGGTAGTGGGCAAAATCTTGCTGCCTGAAGGTTTGGAGCTTCTGACGCGAGAGCCGCGAGGGGTATCCAACATCACTCTGCAGTAAACACGAGTGGTTCGAGATTATTTATAGTCAATGGACAAAAATTTCAGCCAAAACTTGACTAATGCGGGTCGGATCGACCAGCAACCTTATTGTTCCCCTGCCAGACGACTGTGAAATGACTAACGAACGTGATGAAGAAACCATGCTCGGAATGAGATTGGGGAGTGGATTCGAGTTGGAAGAAGAAACACCACCTCTGCGTGTATCCGGCTTTATCTGTCTGATTTTCGGCTTGCTAAGTGGTTTTTGTATCATTTTCAAAGCGATGCTCTTGATGCCCATTGTGGCTGTTTTGTTCGGGCTGATTGCTCTGAGAAAGTACGACGGTCCGCGGCCAGCCGGGACGCGGGTCGCCTGCGTGGGCATGTTTTTGAGCGTTGCTTTTGGGGTGTGTGGTTACACGGTCGAGATGATGAAGCATGCCACGCTCGGTCGTCAGGCAGAAGAGTTTGCAGGGCAATACATGGAACTGATCGCTCTGGGTCATGATGAGCATGCGATGGAATTGCAGAAGGAATGGTACAACCGATTGTCGACCGACATGAATCTTGCCGACCATTACCTATCTGATCAACGTATTGCCGAGCAGTTGGTGCAATTCAAAACAGATGCAGTCAACCGGGAATTGAAACGACGTGGTTCAGGGGCAGAGTGGACGCTTGAACAACCCACCGATGTTTACTATCAGTACGGTCAGGAGCATGCCGAGGTCGTTTGGTCGGATCCAAGTGGTGATAGCGAAATGAAAATTCAGATGTTCATGGATTACAAGATCGACAGCAAGGGAATGGGGCAATGGCAGATGAAGACCGTTCAGCCATTGCGTCGCCGACTGGTGGCCGATAGTGTCCTTTGATTAATGGCGATCAGTGGAAGTCTCTTGAGGAAACTGACAGTCCTGTCACCTCCTGACTGAGGTCAGTAATGCGTCCAACGATGACGTGAATGACTCCCTGTCGATTTTCCAGTTTTCCGTCAACCAGCCAAGCGTTGCTAGTTCGAGCAACCCGAAAAAATCGCTCCCACACTGCTTTGAAGATAACTAGGTTGATCGAACCTGTTTCATCTTCCATTGTCGCGAATACAATGCCTTTTGCTGTGGAAGGTTTTTGCCTTAGCAGGATAAGTCCGGCAACTCGAACATGGCGTCCGCTACGAAGCTCGTCAAGTTCCTTGGCAGTGACGCATCGTTGAGCCAGCAGTTCATTACGAACAAACGATATCGGATGTGCCTTCAGGCTTAGCCCCGTCATGTTGTAGTCAGCATGAACTTCTTCCATTGGGGTCATGGGCACCAGTGTAGATGGTGTCTGTTCTGATTCGTTCAGGTCGGCAAATAGGGGTTGTTCGTTAGGTGCGTGATCTTGTCCGAGCGAGTGCCAAATGGCGGCGCGGCGATCGACTTGTAGTGATTCAAATGCATCTGCATCAGCAAGTGTTGCCAGAGAAGTTTTGCCCAGACCTGTCCGAGAAACAAGTTCCTCCATGCTGCTGTATGGGCCTCGCAGTTGCCGCTCGTAAATGATTTGTTCGGCAATTTTGGAATTGAGTCCGCGAATAGTTGTCAGTCCAAGGCGGATAGCATTTGAACATTTTTGTCCATCCTCAGGTTCGGTGTTTGGCTCCAATGTTGACATCCAGTCACTGAGATTGATGTCCACGCCGTTGACTTCCACACCGTGTTTTTTGGCATCAGAAATCAACTGGGCGGGTGCATAAAAACCCATGGGTTGACTGTTCAGCAGAGCGACACAAAAAGCATCCGGGTAATGGCATTTCAAGTAACAGGATGCATACACCAGTAGAGCAAAGCTGGCTGCATGCGATTCTGGAAAACCGTATTCTCCAAAACCGCGGATTTGATTGAATACATGTTCAGCAAAGGCGGCGGTAAAGTTTTTTTTTCGCATCCCTTCGAGAAGTTTTGTTCGGAACCGGTCAATTAGGCCTGGACGTCTCCATGCTGCCATTGCTCTACGTAGTTGATCTGCTTCCCCTGGAGTAAATCCGGCAGCCACCACTGCCAATCGCATTGCTTGTTCCTGGAAGATTGGCACCCCGAGTGTTTTTTCCAATACACCCCGAATGGCATCGTTTGGATAAGTTACAGATTGAGGGTTTTCGCGAGCTTTCAAATACGGGTGCACCATGTTGCCTTGGATTGGGCCGGGTCGCACGATCGCTACCTCGACAACCAAATCGTAATAACAGCGTGGTTGAAGCCTTGGCAACATGCTCATCTGTGCGCGGCTTTCGATTTGGAAAACACCAACTGTGTCTGCTTTGCAGATCATGTCGTAGGTTGCTTTGTCACCTTGGGGTGTCGTGCCGAGGGTGAGTGTGCAGTCATGATGTGTAGCGATAAGATCAAAACAACGGTGCAGCGCTGAGAGCATGCCCAGTGCCAATACATCGACCTTAAGAATTCCAAGTTCATCCAGATCATCTTTATTCCATTGAATGATGGTGCGGTCCTCCATCGCTGCATTCTCGATGGGACACAGTTCGCATAGGCTGCCCGCGGTCATCACCATCCCACCGACATGCTGTGATAAGTGTCTTGGAAAACCAGTGAGCGTTGTCACGAGATAGACGAATCGCTGTCCCAGTTCAGATTCTGGATCCATGCCACCTTCTACACATCGTTCCAAGAAGGTCGCACCACTGCCACTTAGCTTTGCTATGGAATCGATGGTGTCAGCCGAGATACCCAATACTTTGCCAACATCGCGGATCGCACTCTTGGTACGGTAGGTAATGACTGTTGCTGTTAGTCCCGCACGATCACGACCATATTTATCATAAAGATACTGTAATACTTCTTCGCGTCGCTGATGTTCAAAGTCAACGTCGATGTCAGGTGCCTCGTCACGCTCACGACTGACAAATCTTTCAAAGAGTAAGTCTGATTGACTGGGGTCAACATTGGTAATGCCAAGGCAATAACAGACTGCAGAATTAGCGGCGGAGCCGCGGCCTTGACAGAGAATGTTGCGTTGACGTGCAAAACGGACCATGTCCCAGACTGTCAGGAAATATGCCTCATAACTAAGTTCTTGAATGATCTGCATTTCGTGTCGAAGCAGATCAATTACCTTTTCAGGAACACCATCAGGCCATCTTGCTTTTGCGCCCTCCCATGTCAACCGTCTCAGATGCTCGACCAGCGACATGCCGGGCGGTGCAATTTCCTCGGGGTATTCATAGCGAAGTTCAGATAGTTTGAACTGACAGCGATCTGCTATCTCAACGGTTTTTTCTATTGCTTCAGGGACATCCCGATACAAGTCAGCAATCTCTTCCAATGGCCGGAGGTATCGTTGGCCGTTCCGGAAACGTTTTTCGTGGGACTTGTCGATGTTTGTTCCACTCTGAATGGCAGAAATGCAGTCGTGCATCAACATGCGTTCGGCAGTGTGGTAGTAAACGTCTCCACTGACTACCAGCGGTACATCATTACCGATGGAAAGGTTTCGTAGACGTTGCAAATGGGTCTGATCGTCCACGCCGCGATGGACTTCGCAAAGCAGGTATCCGCTGTCATGAAACACTTCGCGGAAGTCGGTTCGCAGAAAGCGACTCAGCGGTTTGGTTGGGGTTGATTCCCGATGATTTGATGTTTCAGGTGGGATTAACCCTGCGATCAAACCGCTGCTGAATTCGACCACATCCTGCCAGGCGAGTTGGCAGGCTCCTTTTTCTGTCCGCATTCGCCCCCTAGAGATCAGCCGACACATCTGGCCGTAGGCAGCGCGATCGGTGGGCCACAACACCATCGATGGAGCATCTGTCAGATGAACCTCTGTCCCGACGATGTACTGCATTCCGAGATCTTTTGCGGCCGCGTAACCACGAACCACTCCTGCTACGGAGGATTCATCAGTCAAAGCGAGGCCTCGGTAGCCTAGCTCTGAGGCTCGTTCCACCAGCTCATCTGGATGTGAAGCACCGGAAAGAAAGGAGAAATTGCTTTTGCAATGCAATTCGACGTACTGCATGAGCCGTTGGAGCTGGGGATGAAATGGATCTCAAAGATGGGTGTAGCTATGTACACCCTATCGTCTTGGGGTGTTGGTCGCAATCAGAGTTTTTGCACGGGTTCCACGAAATCCCACGGGTTCCACGAAATCCCACGGGTTCCACGAAATCCCACGACCAGCAGAATGGTTGGTCATGCTATTCGGCGTATTTCGGATCACGCGTTCTCTATTTTCCGTCCGCTCTACTACCTGCAAATCATCACAATAATGAATTCATACTCAAATGCACCGATTCAACCACTGGGTGGCGTTCAGAGAGACCTTACTCCGAGTCATCCGCGTTTGATTGGCTACCTGTTCTGGCTTGTCGGATTCAGCGGTTTACATCGCTTTTACTTTGGCAAACCACTGACCGGTGCGATTTGGTTTTTCACCGGAGGTTTGTTGCTGATCGGCTGGATTGTTGACCTGTTTCTGATTCCGGCAATGGCGGACGAGGCAGACCGCAATAGCAAGACTGGTCGGTTCGACCATAGCCTTGCCTGGGTGCTGCTGGTCGTGCTTGGATTATTTGGTGTTCACCGTTTTTATCTGGGCAAGATCGGTACAGGTCTGATCTACCTATTAACAGCAGGTCTATTCGGAGTCGGGCTTGTTTATGACCTGTGCACTTTGAACGAACAGGTCGACGAACAAAACCAGAAAATAACAGCGACGAGTTGAGCAGGCAGGTGTGGTGCTAAACCGGTGAAATCAGGACAACCTGCGAACGGTAACTTTTGCTCCCTGCCTGGCTACTACGCATACCTCGCTGCCGGTGTCGATGAAATCGCCCTCTGTGATTACGTCGATCATCAGATCTTTGATCTGGATTTTTCCACTGGGCCGCAGCGGTGACACTGTCTTTCCTACGTCACCCACATTGATCAATTGCCATGCGGGAAGTTGGTCTTCATGGTTGCTAGTCAGCAATGAGTGTCCTGCGGCAGCGGGGGCCGCTATTCGAGGTTTAAGTGTAAGACGACTTAACCCGGGGATTTCACCGATGTAGCGGGCGAGGAAAAACAATGCAATCAGGAAGCAGAGAAAAGCACCCATGACTGTGAGTACATCGGATCCAAGTCCATTGAACTCTTCATTTGTTTCAGGGAAAAAACCGCGTGAAGATGCCATGACAAGTGAAACCAGCACAAGCAGGATTCCACCAATACCAGCGAAGCCGAATCCGGGGATCACAAAGAACTCCATCGCAATGAAAATCAGCCCCAGGGCAAACAGAAGGACTTCCAGCCATCCCGAGGTTCCGCCCAGAAAACGACTCCAGAAAAAGAGGCTGAAGCAGAGGAGTGAAGTCAGGCCACCCACGCTGATACCAGGGGCGCTCAGTTCAATGACCAACGCGATAAGTCCAATCGCGATCAAAAGAAACGTGGCAAAGCCCGTATTTAGCAGGAATACAAATGTGTCGCTCCAGGTTCGTTTCATCACCTGCATGGGTTCACGAACATTGAGTGCCTTAGCAAGATCACCACGGTTTTCGATCACTTCGTCAGCGAATCCAAGCTCGACTGCACGTTTACCATTCGTGGTGAAAAACATTTCTTTGCCAGCTTCGCGGACAGGATTACCCTTTTCCCAATCCTTCCGGTTTTCAAGTGAATCCCATTCTTTGTTTGAGATATATCGTTGTTCTCCGGTGTTACGGTTAGTTGCAGCAAAGACCACTAAATCCTGTCTCTTATACACATCTGACGCTGCCGACGACTCCTTACGTGTAG